>CAZZZJ010000336.1:0-4467 GCA_964658355.1 Beijerinckiaceae bacterium | reverse complement strand
GCCAGGTCAGCCACATCTCGCTCAGCGTCTCCTCCGCGGTGACGCAGCAGGCGGCGGTGACCCGCGACATGTCGGTGAACATGCAGAACGCGGCGGAGAGCGTTCAGCGGGTCAGGCTGAACATGGACGGGATCGCGGAAGCGTCGCGGATCGTCGACACCCGGGTTCAGGCGGTGGCCGAGGCCGCGCGGGCCATCGCCTGACGGGCGGCGGCCTACTCGGCCGCCGCCGCGTCCTTTTGCGGCTCTGGCACGACGAGCGGGAAGGTACAGCTGACGCAGGTGCCGGCACCCGGCCGCGAGTCGAGCGAGACGCGGCCGCCATGCAGCTCGACGAAGGAGCGCACGATCGACAGGCCGAGGCCGACGCCGCGGTGACGGGTCCCGAGCGTGTGGCTCTCGAACCGGTCGAACACGTGGGCGGCGATCTCCGGCGGCATGCCGCGGCCCTGGTCGCGCACGCTCAGGACGAGGTCGGTCGGCGTCCGGCGCGCCTGCACGGTGATGCTCTGCCCCGCGCTGGAGAAACCGACGGCGTTCGACATCAGGTTGAACAGGATCTGGCGGACGCGCTTGCCATCGACGAAGACGCTGCCGATGTCGTCCGGGACATCGAGAGTGAGGTTGAGTTCGGATTCCGCGAGGCGGTCCTCGATGCCGAGGAGAGCCGCCTCCACGGTCGCCTGCACGTCGACGGTCTCGCGCTGCAGTTCGAGCGAGCCGGCATCGATCGAGGCGAGGTCGAGGATGTCGTTGATGATCACCAGCAGCGCACCCGACGAGCGCATGATGTGGTCGGAATACTCCCGCTGCCGGGCGTTCAGCGCGCCGACCGTCTCGTCGCCGAGAAGCTGCGTGAATCCGATGATGTTGGTGAGCGGCGAGCGCAGCTCGTAGGAGACGTGGTGCACGAAGGTGTCGCGCAGCTGCGCCGCCTTCTCCAGCGCCTCGTTCTTCTCGGTGAGCGCCCGTTCGACGTTCACGCTCGCGGTGACGTCGATCAGGGTGATCAGGGTCGCGCCCTCGGGAAGGGGCTGCGCGGCGCAATCGAGCACGGTGCCGTCGATGATCTCGAGACGGCAGGCGAGGCCGTTGCGCGACTCGAGGCCGACCACCGCGTCGCGGATGTCGAGCCAGGGCTCGTCGGCAGGTGCCAGCTCCCGGCAGGCCTCGATCACCGCCTCGACGTGCGGACGGGCATCGAGGGTCTCGGCATCGAGCCGCCACGCGGTCGCGAAGGCGCGGTTGGCGAAGGTGAGGCGGCCGTCGGCGCCGAACACCGCCACCGGCTCCTTGAGGGTGTCGAGGGTCTCGGCCTGCACCCGCATCAGCGCGTTGTAGCGGGATTCGAGTTTCATCCGGTCCGAGACGTCGTCGAACAGGTAGGTGAGGCCGCCCTGCGGGTTCGGCTCGGCAAGCACCCGCAGAGTGCGGCCGTCGGGCAGATACCACCAAGCGGGGTTCGCCTCCGCCGAGCGGTACGCGGCGAGCACGCCCTGCTTCCAGCTGCGGAAATCGGCATGTTCCTCCAGCTTCCGACCGGCACGCAGATGATCGAGAATCTCGCCGTCGAGCGGACGACTGTCGAGGAAGCCCTGGTCGAGCTCCCAGAGCAGGCGGTAGGCGGCGTTGTGGAAGATCAGGCGCTGCCCGGCATCGAACATCGCCACCGCCGTCGGCAACTGGTCGAGGGTGCGGACGTTCGCGTCCATCTGGCGCTGGAGATCCGCGCGGACGCTCTCCAGCTCCGAGACGTCGACCGCGATCCCGACGCGGCCTCCCTCCAGCGCGGTCTCGGTCACGTCGAGGATGCGCCGGCCCCCGGCCACCACCGCGGAGAGGCGCAGGGCCTGGCGGGCCCCGGCGGGACGGCGATGGCCGTCCTCGCGGGCGATCATCTCGCGGGCCGGGCGATCCAGGAGCTCGATGCCGGCCTGGATCGCGGCCTCGCGGCTCGCGGCCTCGACTGCGGCGACGTAGGCGGTGTTGACCCAGGCGAGCCCGCCTTCGCGGTTGCGCCGCCAGACCGGCTGCGGGATCGCGTCGAGGAGGCCGGCGAGCGCCGAGAGGCCGCGGCGGGCATCCTCCAGGGTCTCCCGCAGCTCCGCGATCTGACGCCGATCCTCGGTGGTCTCGCGCAGGCGCAGCAGCACCCGTCCGGCCACCGCCTGACCCTGTGCCTCGATGCTGCGGCCGGACTGGCTGCGGAGCGCGGTGCGGAAGCTGGTTCCGCGCACACGCAGGGCCTCGACGGCGGTCTCGATCGCCTCCGCATCGGTCGGGACCAGCCAGGTGCCGAAGGCGAGGATGCGGCGGGCGGCGCCCGCGGCCGGACGTGCGCCGTCGAAGGCCAGGCCGACGTCGCCCTCGATCACCGGCTCGCTGCGCCCGTCCCAGGTCACGATGATCTGGCGCTCGGCGGCCAGCAGCATCTCGGCCCGGTCGTGCGCGCCGCTGAGGGCATCGAGGGCGGCCGCCTGCTCCCGCTCGCGCCGGGTCCAGCGCGAGCGCTCGTTCAGGTAGAGAAGGGCGAGGATGGTCGCGAAGGCGACGAGGCCGCCGAAGATCGCCGCGGCGGCGACGTTGTGCATGTGCGAGCCGAAACCCCAGCTCGACCCATCCGCGGCCGCCGCGAAGGACGGAAGCGGGAGGCCGGCTACGGCGACGAAGAGAGCGCCGACACCGGCGTTGCGCCGTGCCGTCCGATCGACCCCCATGATCGTCCCGTCTCCAAAAACCGTCGGTCAGGTCGACGCGAACGAATCCGCCATGCGCCCGCCTTCGGTACCGAGGGTCACCGATTCGGGTGGACGGAGACCTGACGACCTGTCGAACCGCACGCAGTGTAACGCGCCGGGGAATTGCGCCGGAAGGGGAATTAGCTTGGCGGTAACCGCGCTCCGGCAGGTCGCGTGCGAACGACACACAGAAGACACAGTCCGCCACACCGGCTCCGGCTTGACAAACGAAGAGGGCCCGGCGCAGCCGCCGGGCCCTCTCCTGTCGCGCATCCGCGTGAACCGGCGCGCGTGCGCGCCGGCGATGTCAGTAGCGGTAATGGTCGGGCTTGAACGGGCCGTTCTCGGAGACGCCGATATAGGCGGCCTGATCGGGGCGGAGCTTGGAGAGCTTCACGCCGATCTTCTCGAGGTGGAGCAGGGCGACCTTCTCGTCGAGGGCCTTCGGCAAGGTGTAGACCTGCTTCTCGTACTTGCCCGGGTTGGTCCAGAGCTCGATCTGCGCCAGCGTCTGATTGGTGAACGAGGCCGACATCACGAAGGACGGGTGGCCCGTGGCGTTGCCCAGGTTCACCAGGCGGCCTTCCGACAGCAGGATGATGCGGTGGCCGTCGGCGAAGGTGATCTCGTCGACCTGCGGCTTGATGTTGGACCACCTGAGGTTCTTCAGGCCGGCGACCTGAATCTCGTTGTCGAAGTGGCCGATGTTGCAGACGATCGCCCGGTCCTTCATCGCCCGCATGTGGTCGAGGGTGATGATGTCCTTATTGCCGGTGGCGGTGACGAAGATGTCGGCGCGCGGCGCGGCGTCTTCCATCGTCACGACCTCGTAGCCTTCCATCGCGGCCTGGAGCGCGCAGATCGGATCGACTTCCGAGACCAGCACGCGGCAGCCCGCATGGCGGAGCGAGGAGGCCGAGCCCTTGCCGACATCGCCGAAGCCCGCGACCATCGCGACCTTGCCGGCCATCATCACGTCGGTGCCGCGGCGGATGCCGTCGACCAGCGACTCGCGGCAGCCGTAGAGGTTGTCGAACTTCGACTTGGTGACCGCATCGTTCACGTTGATCGCCGGGAAGAGCAGCTTGCCCTCCTTGGCGAGGTTGTAGAGGCGGTGAACGCCGGTGGTGGTCTCTTCCGAGACGCCCTTGATCGCGTCGGCGAGACCCGCGAACCAGCCCTTGGGCTTCTCGGCGAGCTTCTTCTTGAGCAGGGCGAAGAAGATCTCCTCCTCCTCCGACTCGGGCTTGTCGAGGAAGGCGGTGTCGCCGTTCTCGGCGCGCAGGCCGAGGTGGACGAACATGGTAGCGTCGCCGCCGTCGTCGAGGATCATGTTCGGCGTGCCGCCGCCATGCCAGTCGAACAGCTTCGAGGTGTAGTCCCAGTACTCCTCGAGGGTCTCGCCCTTGATGGCGAAGACGGGGATGCCGGCGGCGGCGATCGCGGCGGCGGCATGGTCCTGGGTCGAGTAGATGTTGCACGAGACCCAGCGGATGTCGGCGCCGAGAGCCTTCAGCGTCTCGATCAGCACCGCGGTCTGGATCGTCATGTGGAGCGAGCCGGCAATCTTGGCGCCCTTGAGCGGCTGCGACGGGCCGTACTCCTCGCGGGTGGCCATCAGGCCCGGCATCTCGGTCTCCGCGATCGAGATTTCCTTGCGGCCGTAATCGGCCAGGCCGATGTCCTTGACGATGTAATCCTGGGCCATGTGCGTCCGCTCCGTGTCTCGG
>CAZZZJ010000335.1:0-4469 GCA_964658355.1 Beijerinckiaceae bacterium | reverse complement strand
CCGATCCAGCACAACCTGATGGCCGCCGACGCCTGGGTCGACGACCAGCGCATCTTCTTCGACGTGTTCCAGCCGGCCAAGGATGCCTGGGGCTGCGCCTTCTGCGTCGGCACCTCGTTCCTCGTGCGCCGCGACCGGGTGAACGAAATGGGCGGCTTCCCGCACGATGCGATCTGCGAGGACATCAACCTCACCTATTCGCTGATGCGGCACGGCTACCGGACGCACTGGCTCAACGAGCGCCTCAGTGCCGGCCTCTCGGCGGAAGGCCTGCCGGAATACATCACCCAGCGCACGCGCTGGTGCCTCGGCACGATCCAGGTGGCGCTTTTGAAACAGGGTCCGTTCCGCGGACCGGGCTACTCAATGATGGAACGCCTGCACTACCTGCACGGCGTGCTGAACTGGCTGTGCAAGCCGTTCATCGTGCTGATGCTGGTGGCGCCGTCGATCTACTGGTTCTTCGACATGCCCGCCTTCTACGCCGACTACCTCTCGTTCCTGCGCTACGGCCTGCCGGCGCTGCTGGCGCTGTGGGTCTACAGCGGCTGGGTCTCGGGCCGACGAACGCTGCCGCTGTTCATGGAAGTGACCCACATCATGACCGCGCTCGCCATCACCTTCACCCTGATCTCGGCGGCGATCCGCCCGTTCGGGCGCCCGTTCAAGGTGACGGACAAGGGCGGGGACCGCTCGGTCTCGACCGTGCGCTGGCGGATGGCGACGGGCTTCGCCGGCATCTGCCTGCTCTCGGCGGCCTCGATCGTATGGTCCTTCGTCTCGCCCTGGGGCGCCACCGAGATCTCGCCGCTCGACTATTTCAACCTCGTCTGGGCGGGGGTCGCGATGGTGTTCACCTTCGTCGCGTTCCTCGTCTGCTTCGAGCGCCCGCGCGGCGCCGAAGAGTTTTCCATCGAGGAGCCGGTGCGCGTGAAGGTGGGGGGTGCGACCTACGACGGCGTGCTGGCGAGCCTCGGCATGACGACGGCGCGGCTGCGGATCGCGGCGGCCCCCGGGGAGCTCGCCCCGGGCGATGCCCTGCAGGTGCGGATCGAGCCCGCCGGTTGGGTCGCCGCGCGGCTCACGGCCTCGATCGACGGCAGCCAAGCCGTCGGCCTGGAGCCGGACCGGCTGCAGCGCCATAGCCTGATCCTGCGGCTGTTCACCACCGAGGTCGATTCGATCGCCCGCACCGCGAGCCTGCGGGTCGCGATGCGAGGTCTGATTCACCGCTGCTTCCGAGCCGCGTGAGCGCGGTAGGATCCGACCATTTCCAACGGCACGTCAGCCTAGGCTACATGCTAAATGAAGCAGGGGATTCGAATAAGCTTCGATCTGCATCGGAAGCATAATACTGCTTGTCGCCAGTCGGACCATTTTTCCTTAGGTCTGAAGATGCATCTTGAAATCTCTTGTCGGCCCGCTTTTTATAGAGATTATGTGTCAAGAAAATCACCGTGGCGATATCGGTCGAAAAGAACCTCGAACTATGCTTTGGCCTGGGCGAGGTCGATGCGGGAGAGGACCGTCATCGCGCTCGGTGCCGCCGGAGTGGAACCCCCCCCGGTGGCGCGTACGGGAAGCGGGTCGGCAACGCTGGCGAGGAGCAGGGCGCACAGGAGAAGGCCGATTGGACCGCATCGCCACGGCCCTTGTCGGCGACGGCTTGGGCCAGGACGTCGAGGCGGCGATTTTCTCGCGCGACGCTCCCGTCGGCGAACTCAAAGATTCACGAGTATCCGACGAACGTCCGCACCGACGCCGACTGGATCGTCAGTTGCGCCTTGGCCGCCGACGCGAGTGACAGCCCGTAACCGATGGCATCGGAGGGCTCCCTCTCCTGCCCTTCCTGCGTCAGGGCGACGAGGAGGTCGGCAATGTGCGTCGGTGCGATCATGGATCCCTCCAGCGTATCCTGAGTTGCATGCCGGCGTCGGGCGTCCGCATCCTTGATCCAGCGCAAGGCACGGTCTCGGATCCCGTGACCTTATGAGGCTCGCATGCGGTCGAACCGGTCACGCCTGTCCGGTCCGCCTCGACCTCCGGCCCCATCGCATCCTTCGCCTTCGTGTGCGGCCCTCCACGACAAGTGAGCTCGAGCATGCCGGTCCCGGCGATGACGGCATCCGATCCGGACACACGGGAACCGTCGCCGTCCGCACCAGCGCCTCCTGCCACGGTAGGTTTTCCCATCGACCGTATGGGTTGGCTCCGGATCGGCCTGGTCGTCGTCACCGTCGTCGGCCTTTGCGCCGGGCTCGCGGCGCAGGCGATGGGGACGGACTGGGCGGCGTGGATCTGGACCGCCGCGACGTGTCTAGTGCTCGCCGTGCTCCTCGGCCAAATCGTCACCAGCCTCCTGGGCGGCGACGTCGGGCTGGACGTGGTGGCGGCCCTGTCGATGGGCGGAGCCTTGGCGCTGGGGCAATCCCTCGCCGCGGTCGTCGTGGCCCTGATGTACGCAGGCGGGCAATCGCTTGAGGTCTATGCCGCGGGACGCGCACAGCGCGAGATGTCGGCGCTCCTCGCCCGTCAGCCACGCTCCGCCCTCAAGCAGTTCGCCGACGGTCTCCGGGACGTGCCCATCGCGGATCTGGCTCCCGGGGACCGCCTCCTGATCCGGACCGGCGACGTCGTACCCGTCGACGGTTTCGTGGATTCCGGGCGCGCGGTCCTGGATCAGGCCTCGCTCACCGGCGAGGCGCTCCCGGTCACCGTCGAGGCGAAGGCCGCCGCCCTCAGCGGTGTCATCAACGTCGGCCCGGCCTTCACGCTCGTCGCCGAGCAAGCCGCCGCCGAGAGCACCTATGCCGGCATCGTCCGTCTCGTCGAGGCGGCCCAGGCCGAGAAGGCGCCGATGACGCGCATGGCGGATCGCTATGGTCTCGCCTTCCTTGCGCTGACTTTGGTCATGGCGGCCGGAGCCTGGTTCCTCACCGGCGATCCCCTGCGGGCGCTGGCCGTGGTCGTGATCGCCACGCCGTGCCCGCTGATCCTCGCCGTGCCCGTGGCCCTGGTCTCCGGGATGTCCCGGACCGCCAGGATCGGCGTGCTGGTGAAAGGCGGGGCCGCTCTGGAAACCTTGGCCAAGATCACCACGCTGGTCATCGACAAGACCGGAACCCTCACCGACGGCACTGCGAAACTTCGGACGATTCAGGCGCTCTCCGGTCACGACGGAAACGCCGTCGTTCAGGCCGCCGCGTCCCTCGACCAGGCTTCCGTGCATCCCACGGCCCGCGCCTTGGTTCAGGCGGCGCTCGGCCGATCCTTGACCCTCGCGCCGCCGACCGAGGTTTCGGAAACGCCTGGAGAGGGCATCGTCGGGCGGGTGGGCCCTCGACAGGTCCTGGTCGGCGGCCCCCGCTTCATGCGCGAGCATGGCCTCGACTTTCCGGTCACGACCCCGCCGCCCCCGCACTCCGGCGTTGCCGCTGCGACCGCAATCGTGCTCGTGGCCATCGACGGCGCGCCCGCCGGCATCCTGGGGTTCGCCGATCCTCTCCGGCCGGAAGGCGTCGCGGCGCTCGATGCCCTGCGTGCCACCGGTATCCGCCGCATCGTCCTCGCCACGGGAGACCGCAAGGCCATCGCCGACGGGCTGGTTCAGGGATTGCCCATCGATGCCGTGGCGGCCGACCTCGACCCGGGCGGCAAGACCGTCCTCGTCACGGCGGAGCGCAAGTCGGGCGTGGTGATGATGGTCGGGGACGGCGTGAACGACGCCCCCGCCCTTGCCGCGGCCGATCTCGGCGTCGCGCTCGGTGCCCGCGGCGCCGCCGCGGCCGCGGAGGCCGCCGACGTCGTCCTGCTCGTCGACCGCATCGACGGTCTTGCGCAAGCGATCCGCATCGCCAAGCGGACCCGCGCCATCGCCCTGCAATGCGTGTTCGCCGGAATCGGCCTGTCCATCCTCGGCATGGTCGCCGCGGCCTTCGGCTATCTGTCGCCCCTGCGGGGCGCCCTGATCCAGGAAGTCATCGACGTCGCCGTCGTCCTCAACGCCATGCGCGTCCTCGGCGGGGAAGCATGACGCTCATCGTCGCACCGACGATGCTGCTCGACGCCTGGATCTTCGACGTCGCTGGCGTCCTGCGCGAATTCCCCACGCGCGCGCGTGGCACGATGCCGTCCACGGCATCCCCCATCCGCCCCGCCTTACCAGGTCGCTGCATCAGGCCCATGCCGCGGGCCGGTCGCGGCAGGACGGAGCCTTGGCCGCCTCGGGCGCCCCGGGTATGCCGGACGCCGAGCATCTCGCCGAGACTCAAGCAGCCGTCAAGCAGCGACGTGTCCCGACCGGGGCCACGACCGTTCCGCCAAAGGCGACGGTCATGACCGGGAAAGCTTAGAGCCCTCGCAGGTCGACGACTTCGTCCCGCGGAACGCGACCACCGCGCAGATCGACGTAGGACATGCCCCCGGCGCACGGGCGCTCCAGCCTCGCCCGAAGCAGGATGTCCCTCACC
>CAZZZJ010000334.1:0-4472 GCA_964658355.1 Beijerinckiaceae bacterium | reverse complement strand
CGTCCTCCCGCCGAGGCCCCTGCCCTCCGCCGGGCGGCTTATCGCGGGATTCGCAGCGATCGACCAGCCGTGCGAGGCCGCATCCGGCTCGGATCGATCCGAATTCGCATGCGCGTCCGACCCGGCAGGGGACGATCGCCGCGCGGGTGGTGCCGACATCGCGGATCCCTGGAAAATCATTCACGGATCCTCAACCCTTCATGCGTCCGACACGGCGTTGACGTGTGATGGCGCACGAGAGCTGAACTGGATGCATGACTGTCACGGCTCGCAGCCCGGTGGTGCCGCGCAACCGCCAGGCCCAGGTTACGTGTCATCGTCACCCCAGCCGCTTCAGGACATTTCGCCGTGGACGTCTCGACCGCAAAGACCCTCGTTTCCGCCTTGCTGGTCTCTGCCATTTTCCTCTTCAGCGTCGTCTCGCTGCGGATGTTCATCGCGGAGATCGGGCGCGATCTCCGGAGCGCGCGGGCGCAACGCGCCGCCGACGGCCACGAATAGCGCGCCGTGAGCCTTGCGGGGGCGCAGGGTCTCGCGCCGATCCGGCGACCATGTCGGCGGAAAACGCTCTCGAACGCCCTTCCCGCAAGCGGATGCGGGCGCGTCGCGCCGGGCAGGTGCGGTCGTGGATATGGCAGGAAGCCCGAGGCTCCGCCGATTCCAGTTCGCGGGATCATCGAAGGCTTTACCCGGGGCGAGGAGACGTCGAACCCCGACCGGCCCACGATGCAAAACGCGCCATCGGCCGACCTTGCAGGTGGCCGATGCCGGACATGGGATCCCCTTGGATCGCTCACCCGGCGAACCGGCTCGGCCTCGCCCCGGATCAACCCTGCTCCGTCTCGAGGGCGGACGCGTAGACCGCGTCGCCGAGGCGCCGCAGCGGGCCGTGAGGTCCCGCGCGCTTCCAGAGCCGGGTGTTCAGGGCCGCGACCGGATCCTGACCGGGGACGGTGAACCCCTCGGCGACGAGGGCCTCCAGGATCTCGCCCGCATGCATCGGCCGGCCGGCCCGGACGAGGATGCCGCAGGCGGCCTCGACCAGGGCGCGCCCGTAGCGGCGCGCGCCGACCGGATCGACCTCGAAGGAGACGGGCATCCGCTCCGTCGGCGTCGATCGGGCCGCGACGGGCTCGGTCCGCAGGGCGACCGTCCCGGGCACCCTGCCGGGCTCGGGTCGCGCCGCAGGATCCTCAGGATCCTCGGGCCGTGCAATCTCCGACGGTGCCTCCGCGCCGCGGAGGCGACGGCCGAGCTCGAGATAGAGCACGTGATCGGCGATCTCGCGATCGAGGGCGTCGCGTTGCCGGCGCAGGCTTGCCAGACGCGCCTCGATCTCGGCTTCCGATAGGCCCATGGCGTTCCCTGCTCTTCCCGACGGCCACTCTAGGGAATATCAGGTTCTCCCATGGAAAGGAACATCAGAAACGCGTTCGTTCACGTCCCATGACAGGGAATACGACGGCCTTCGGCAAACTGCTCGACCGGGTCCGGATCCCTGATATTCCTACGCCGACGCACAGAACATTCATGAATTCCCTGTGCCGGTCTTCCGTATTCCCTTACGCGGCGGGACGAGGAGCATGCCGGGATCGGCCGGCTGCAGGGTCATGCCGCCGTCGTCCAACGCGATGGGAAGCTTCGGGAAGACCTCGCACAGATGCGCGATGTCGGTCTTGAACGCCTGCCGGAAACTGCGGATGCAGGCATTCTCGGCCCCGAACTGCCCGTGCAGGTTGGTCCAGGTCAGCCGCAGCGGCCGCTGCAGGGCGCGCAGGCGGTAGCCGACCCAGAACAGCAGGTCGAGCTTGCGGGCCGAGCCCGAGAAGGCCCGGGCCGCCCGGATGTCGACGGGCAGGGCGTGCCGGATCAGGTTGTCGTAGAAATCCTGGTGGAACTGCACGGTGCGGGACCAGGCGACGCCCTCCCCGTCCTTCATTCCATCCCGGGCCGTGGGGCGCCACAGGTCGAGGCTCCGGAACGGCGGCACGTTGAGCGTGCTGGCCTGGTCGTGCCCGTCCCACAGGCCGATCTGCATCGAGCAGGCGGCCAGCCGGTTGAGCTGTTCCTTGAACTGCCGGATCGTACCGCGCTCGCCGCCGGTGACGGCAAAGCCCATCTCGCGCATGAAGCCGGACAGGGAATCCGCGACCTCGATGGTCGGGCTGCGCTGGCGCACCGCCTCGGTGCAGAGATGGAGCAGCACGAGACGTGCCTTCGGGCCGTAGGGCAGGCCCTGCGGCTCCATCTCGCCGGTTACCGGGCTCTTCAACCGGCCGGCGACGAGGTTCAGCGAGTTGCGGCCGTAATCGCGCGCGAATTCCCGCACCGGGCCGGGATCGCGATAGGGCAGGCCGCACAGAGCCAGCACCGAATGGATGTGCTGGAGGTTCTCCGGCACGGTCGGCTGGTTCTCGATCACCTCGCGCACGGCGTCGCGCCGGCGCTGATCCCGCCCCATCCCAGCGCGGCGTCCGGCGACCGCCCCCTTGGCCGAGACCTCGGCATCGCGGACCTGCTGCCGGTGCAGGATGTGCTCGACGATCTGGGCGAACAGGAAGCCGCCACGCGCCGCCTCGACCTCCGCCAGGAGGTCGGCGTCGCGGATGCCGGCCAGTCTGTCCTCGATCGCCATGTCCGTTCCGAAAACTCCGCGCCTGTCCGCGCATCCCGCCGACCGTCCGGACGGACCGCGCCGCCCGCTGAAGCCGGCGCTTCCTGCAGCCCCCTCCATGACACGATTCGCGAGCGCGGAGTCCCGGGAGCCCGACCGGTTATCCCGGCTATCCCCGCTTCCCGTCCCGGTTGGTCGTGTTTGCGGGACGCGACGGCCCCGGCCGGTTTCCGGATCCGGCGCGCAGAGTTCGATACGCGCTCGACGCCCCCCCTCCGCGCACGCAGAGTCCGATACGCACCGGGCCCGCCAACTTGTCCCCATTCCTCACCGGAAAACCCACGCGATCACGCCGAATCGCATGCGGATCCACGCAGACTCCCATGCGGCATGCCGGGACTCGCACGCAGAATCGGATGCGGTGATGCGCAGAGTCCAATGCGAAACCACGCAGAGTCGGATGCGCGAACCCCTGTCAAGACCTTGCTGCGCAACGCCTTTTGGCTGCGCCATATAACCTGCAGAACAGACTCTCTGAGAATCGTTCCTGATAGTTTTCCTAAGGCGTCGCATCGCGTTCGGCGCAACGAACGACACGGTCATCCTCAGAACATCCAATTGGAATACAGGGAATATGACGATCTTGTCCCCAGAGGCGGAAGCGCGGCCCTTTGGACTGGCATGCGCGGGTGATTTCGGGACGGCGCCGGTCTAACCCTGGCTCGGGCGAGCGATGGACACGCTCGGTGTGATGGAGCCGGACCGCATGGCCGAAGCGCCGCTCGACGCCCTGAGGCGGGTGATGGGGCAGTTGCGCGATCCCGAGCGCGGTTGCGCCTGGGACGTCGCCCAGACCTCCGCCAGCATCGCGCCCTATGCCCTGGAGGAGGCCTACGAGGTCGTCGACGCGATCGCCCGAGGCGACATGGGCGACCTTCGCGAGGAGCTCGGCGACCTGCTGCTGCAGGTCGTGTTCCACGCCCGCATGGCCGAGGAGGTCGGTCATTTCGATCTCGACGACGTCGCTCGGGCGATCGTGGAGAAGCTGGTGCGACGTCACCCGCACGTGTTCGAGCCCGACGGCACCCTGCTCCCTGCTGGGAGTCCGCGACGCGACGCGCACCTGGTCGAGGCGCAGTGGCAGGCGATCAAGACGGCCGAGCGCGCGGCCAAGTCGGCGGGCAAGTCGGCAGCCGGGTCGGCATCCCTTGCCGAGGGGCCGCTCGACGGCATCGCCCGAACGCTTCCGTCCCTGACACGCGCGGAGAAGATCTCGCGGCGGGCTGCCGCCTACGGCTTCGATTGGGCCGACGCGACGGACGTGGTCGCCAAGGTCCGCGAGGAGACCGACGAGGTCGCCGAGGCCCTTGCCGGCGACGACGCGCAGGCCGTGGCCGAGGAGATCGGCGACCTGCTGTTCGCGGTGGCCAACCTCGCCCGGCATGCGGGGATCGATCCGGAAGCGGCCTTGCGGGCGGGCAACGACAAGTTCGTCCGCCGCTTCGGCGCCATGGCGGCGCGGATCGAGGCCGGGGGCAGGGCGCTGGCGGACAGCGATCTCGCCGCGATGGAAGCCGCCTGGGCCGCCGTGAAGCGGACCGAACGCAAGGCCCGATCCCGGGTCCGGGACGCCCAAGGGATCATCCCTTCGGCGGGTGTCGGGCGCAGTCCGGCGAATGGCCTCCGGGGCTTCGCCCTGGACCCGCGAAAGGGGTGATCCCTTTCGCGGCCCGATTTCAGACCACGCTGCCGCGCAGGTCGTAGGCGTCGGCCGCCTCGATCTTCACGGTGACGATGTCGCCCTGGCGCACGGGGCGGCGGCTGGTGACGTGGACGCTGCCGTCGATCTCGGGCGCGT
>CAZZZJ010000333.1:0-4477 GCA_964658355.1 Beijerinckiaceae bacterium | reverse complement strand
TCGGCGACGATCAGGCCGCATTCCTCGGGGATCAACGATTCCGGCACCGTGTCGGAGATCGCGAAGTAGAAGCGGTCGCAGAAGTCGCGGTAATCGGGCCATTTCCGGTCGGCGCGGAAGTCGGCGACGCTCGACTTGATCTCGACGATGGTGAGCCGCCCGGCGCCGCAGAGCGCGATCACGTCGGCGCGCCGCCCGTTGACCAGGGAGAACTCTGGCAGGGTGGCGCAACCCATCTCGGAGAAGAGCCGGCGAACGCCTCGCTGGATCTTCAGCGCCATCGGCGACTGGCGACCATCGACCGGCAGGATCAGGTCCGGCGGACGGTCCACCGGGACGGCATGGGCGAGGGCTGACGACATCGTCTCTCGGGCTGGCGGCCTGTGCCGAATCGGGGCAGCGCATCTTGCCAAGCCCGGACTCCGCTTGTCACCTGCGGCGAGGCATCACGCGAGCGCGGCACGGATCGCCGCGAACCCGTCGGTCAGGGCAGCCGGCCCGGGCTGAAGGATCAGGGGTGACTTGATCTCGTGGATGCGCCCGTCGCGTACCGCCGGGATCGCCGCCCAGCCCGGCCGCGCGGCGATCCGCGCGACGTTCACCTTCTTGCCGCACCACGAGGCGAGGATCACGTCCGGCGCCGCCGCGATCACCGCATCCGACGTCACGATCCGGTCGCTCGCGGCCTGCATCCGGGCGCGTTCCGGAAACACGTCGTCGCCGCCGGCGAGGCCGATCAGCTCAGAGACCCAGCCGATCCCGGAGATCATCGGCTCGTCCCACTCCTCGAAGTACACCGTCTTCCGCGAATGCCCCGCGGCGTCCGCAGCGACCCGTGCAAGCCGATCCGCGAAGCTCTGCGCGAGGGCGTCGGCCCGCTCGGGTACGCCGCAGAGGGCGCCCAGCGTGCGGATCATCGCGAGGCATCCGGCAACATCGCGCTGGTTGAAGACGTGCACCGCGACGCCCGCCCGCGCGAGGTCGGCGGCGATGCCCGCCTGGAGATCGGAGAAGGCGAGGACGAGGTCCGGCGCAAGCGCCAGGATCTTCGGCAGGTCCGCACTGGTGAAAGCCGACACCCGCGGCTTCTCGCGACGGACCCGCGGCGGTCGCACGGCGTAGCCCGAGACCCCGACGATGCGGTGGTCCTCGCCCAGCAGATACAGCGTCTCTACGGTCTCCTCCGTGAGGCAGACGATCCGCTCGGGCGGAAAGCGGCGCATCAGCCCTCCAGCCAGGTGAGGAGCCCGGCACCCGGTGCCAACAGGACGAAGGCCCAGACGATCGCCGAGAGGCTGTTGGCCACCTGGAATGGCAGCCGTGCGACCCCGAACATGCCGGCGATCAGCGGGACCATCGCGCGGGCCGGCCCGAAGAACCGCCCGAGCGCCACGGCCGCGGCTCCCCAGCGCTTCAGGAAGACCTCGCCCTTGGCCACCATCTCGGGGTAGCGCCGCATCGGCCAGAGGTGCTTGGCGCCCTCGCCGTAGTGGCGTCCGAACTCGTAGGAGAGCCAATCGCCCAGAGCGGCGCCGACCGCGCCGCCGGCGACCACCGGCCAGAACGGGATGCCGGTGGCTCCGATCATGGCGCCGATGCCGATCAGGATCACCGTCGCTGGCACCAGCAACGACAGGAAGGCGATGGATTCGCAGAAGGCCAGCGCTCCGACGATCAGCGGCGTCCAGGCCCGATGCGTCTCGACGAAGGCGAGGGCGGAGACGCGGAGCGATTCGAGATCCATGACGGGCCTTGTCGAGGGGCGGACCGCGCCGGGTGCGCGCGATCCCGAAAGCCGGTAACACCCCGCGGGCACCATGCGCGCCGGGGAGATCGCGATGAACATCCTGTCGATCCAGTCGCACGTCGCCTACGGCCATGTCGGCAACGCGTCCGCGGTGTTTCCGATGCAGCGGCTCGGCGTCGAGGTCTGGCCGATCCACACGGTGCAGTTCTCCAACCACACCGGCTACGGCGCCTGGCGGGGCCGCGTCTTCGACGGCCCGGCCTTGGAGGACCTGGTCGCCGGCATCCGCGAGCGCGGTGTGCTCGGGTCCTGCGACGGCGTGCTCTCCGGATATATGGGCTCGGCCGACATCGGCACCGCGATTCTCGGTGCGGTGGATGCGGTGCGGGCCGAAAACCGCCTGGCGCTCTATGCCTGCGACCCGGTGATCGGCGATACCGGCCGGGGCATCTACGTCCGCCCCGGCATCGCCGAGTTCATGGCGGAGCGCGCAGTGCCGGCCTCCGACATCCTGACGCCGAACCAGTTCGAGCTCGAACTGCTCACAGGGTTGCCGACCGGCACGCTGATGGATGCCAAGCGCGCGGTCGCCGCCCTGCAATCGCGCGGTCCGCGGGTGGTGCTCGTGACCTCGCTCGCCACAGACGCGACGCCACCCGACGCCATCGACATGCTGGCCGGGGAGGGCGGCACGTTCTGGCGGGTGCGAACGCCTCGCCTCGATCTGTCGGTGAACGGGGCGGGGGATTGCATCGCCGCCTTGTTCTTCGTCCACTACGCCCGTACCGGCTCGGCGGCGCTGGCGCTCGGAATGTCGGCGGCCTCCGTCTACGGCGTCCTGCGGCGGACGCTGGCGGAGGGATCGCGCGAGATCCTGACGGTGGCGGCGCAGGACGAGTTCGTCGCGCCGACCGAGACGTTCCCCGTCGAGACCGTCTGAGCCAGAGAGACAGAGGTCGCCATGGCACGCCGTTTCGTCACCCTCGACGTTTTCACCACGCAGGCGCTGGCGGGCAACCCGC
This sequence comes from Beijerinckiaceae bacterium, assembly GCA_964658355.1. Taxonomy (GTDB): domain Bacteria; phylum Pseudomonadota; class Alphaproteobacteria; order Rhizobiales; family Beijerinckiaceae; genus Methylobacterium. Next base: position 1,708 of record CAZZZJ010000333.1, on the reverse strand, counting down.
TGGCGGTGGTGCTCGATGCGGACGGGCTGGACGCCGCGGCGATGCAAGCGATCGCGCGCGAGTTCAACCTGTCCGAGACGGTGTTCGTGATCGCCCCGAACGAGCCGCGGCACCGGGCGAGGCTCCGCATCTTCACGCCGGTCCGCGAGCTTTCCTTCGCCGGGCATCCGACCATCGGCACCGCGGTGCTGCTGGCGCTGCGCGAGGCGCGCGCCGACGGCGCGGACGCCGTCGCGTTCGGTCTCGAGGAGGGCGTCGGCACGATCCCCTGCGTCGTCGAGGTCGGCGAACGTGCAGGCCGCGCCCGCTTCAAGCTCCCGATCCTGCCGGACTATCTCGGCGAGGCGGCGGATGTCGCTGCGCTCGCGGCGGCGTTCGGGCTGGCGCCGAAGGATCTCGGCTTCGGCCGGCATCGTCCGAGCCGGCATGGGGTCGGGCCGACCTTCACCTTCGTCCCTGTGGCCTCGCGGGAGCGCCTCGACGCGGCACGTCCGGGCACCCTCGCGGACACCACTGACGGCTTCCTGCTCTATGCCCCGGATCCGGCGGGAAGCGGTCTCGCATTCCAGGCCCGGATGTTCGCACCTGCGCTGGGCGTGTCCGAGGATCCGGCGACGGGTTCGGCGGCCGCCGCCTTCGCCGGCGTGCTGATGCAGTTCGAGACGCTCGGCGACGGCACGCACGACGTGGCGATCAGGCAGGGCGTCGCAATGGGACGGCCGAGCGACATCGCCTTGCAGGCGATGGTCGAGGGAGGGGCCCTGCGGTCGGTCGAGATCGGTGGGGCGGCGGTGATCGTCTCGGAAGGCGTGCTGCATGTCTGACGCCGCGACGCCCGACCCTCGGCCCTATGGCTTCGAGGTCGTCCGCCTCGCGCGACTCGAAGCCCGGCTGGTCACCTACGACTGGGCCTGGGCACGCGACAATGCCGGACGCATCGCGCAGAACTGGCTGCGACGGCGGGCGGCGCAGCCCGCCTTGTTCGATGGGCCGGTGCTTGTCGCCTGCGATTGTGCGATCACCGGCGACACCTGCCGTCTCGACCTGTTCGAGACGCCCTATTCCCGGTTCCTCGCCTATCGCGACGGCGGCTCGCCGGACGGGCATGTCGCCAACGCGTTCGCGGCGATCGTGCCGTGGAGCGCGGACGGCGCGGTCCTTCTGGGGCGCATGGGCGCCCACACGGCCAATGCCGGACAGATCTACTTCCCCTGCGGCACCCCGGACCTCGACGACGTCCGTGGGCAGAACGTCGACTTTTCCGGAAGCGCCGAACGCGAATTGCTGGAGGAGACCGGCCTCGATGTGCCCCACGATGCGCCGCAGGACTGGGTGTGCCTGCGCGGCGAGGGGCAACTCGCCTTTCTGCGACCCGTGCGCTTCGCCGAGGACGCCTGCGCCCTGATCGAACGCATGGAGCTCCATGCTCTGCGCGAGGACGAGCCGGAGCTCGCCGGCATCGTCGCCGTGCGCGGTTCCGCAGACATCGACGATGCGATGCCCGGCTTCGTGCGTGCCTACCTCGCCAGCGCCTTCGACGAACGAGCGGGCCTGGCCGACGTAACGCCGTAGGCGGTCCTTAAACCGGATGCGTCGACAACCGGCGGTGCATCGGGCAGGCTTTCACGCCATACCGCCGCCGCCCCGGAGTCCGCATGACCCTCAAATCCAAGACCGCGATCGTCACCGGATCGACCAGCGGGATCGG
>CAZZZJ010000332.1:0-4488 GCA_964658355.1 Beijerinckiaceae bacterium | reverse complement strand
TGTTCGGCGTGTGGAACACCGAGCCGGCGGATCCGGGCGGCCTCGCGATCGAAGCGGATGCGGACGGGTCCGTGCTCACTGGCGCGAAGTCGTACGCGTCGGGTGCCGGACATGTCACGCGGCCGCTGGTCACCGCACGACTGCCCGACGGACGTCGCCAGATGCTGGTGGTGCCGCTCGATCCGGCTTCCCGCGCCGACCTTTCCGGCTGGCGCGCGCACGGGATGCGCGCCTCGGCCACGGGCACCGTCGACTTCTCGCGGCTTCGGGTCGAGCCCCTCGATCGGATCGGCGCCCCGGACGACTATTACCGGCAGCCCTTCTTCGCCGCCGGCGCCTGGCGTTTCCTCGCGGTTCAGTGCGGCGGCATCGAAGCGGTGCTGGAAGCGCATCGCGGGCACTTGACGGCCACCGGCCGTGGGGCCGATCCGTACCAGCGCGCCCGATTGGGGCAGGCGGCCACCGCCGCCGAGACTGCGCGCCTGTTCGTCGAGAGGTCTGCCCATCTCGCCACCGCCGAGTCCGTCATGGGCGAGCGCGCGGTCGCCTACGTCGCGCTCGCCCGCGGCGCGGTGGAGCGGGCCGGGCTCGATGCGATCGAGTTGGCCCAGCGCTCGATCGGCCTGTCCGGATTCCTCGAGGACCATCCGCTGGAGCGACTGGTCCGCGATCTCGCGACCTATCTGCGGCAGCCGGCCCCCGACGGCGCACTTGCCAGCGCGGCGGCCTACGTCGCCGGAGCAGACGCCCCGGTCCATGCCCTGTGGCACGACCCCGAATCGACCTGAGACCGAGAAGACCCGAACATCCATGCGCGCCGACGCTTTCCTGCCGCTCCTCGACAGCCTCCCCGTCGCCGACCTCTCGGCGATGGCGACCCGCGGTCTCGTCGTGGTCGCGCCGCACCCCGACGACGAGAGCCTCGGCTGCGGCGGCCTGATCGCGGAGGCCCGCACGCGCGGCCTTCCCGTACGGCTCGTCGTGGTCAGCGACGGTTGCGGCTCCCATCCGAATTCCCGCCTGTATCCGCCCGAGCGCCTGCGACGCCTGCGCGAGGACGAGACCTGCCGGGCGGTCGCCGAACTCGGCCTCGCGCCCGAGCACGTCACCTTCCTGGGCTTGCCCGACGCGCACGTGCCGAGCACCGGCGCGACGGCGCAGGCCGCAGCCGAGGCGGTCGCGAACGCCGTCCGCGAGAGCGGAGCCGACGCGGTGTTCGTGACCTGGCGGCACGATCCGCATTGCGACCACACCGCGGCGGCCGACATCGTGGGGCTCGCCCGTCCGCTGATGCCGGGCATCCGCACCTACGCCTATCCGGTCTGGGGCTGGACCCTGCCGCCGGAGCGCGAAGTCGGACCGGCCCCGGAGGGCTTCAGGCTCGATGTGGAGGCGCACCGCGTCGCCAAGCGCCGGGCAGTCGCGGCCCATGCCTCTCAGACGACCGGGATGATCGCCGACGATCCCGACGGCTTCCGACTGTCGGAGGAGATGGTCGATCGCCTTTGCGGTCCCTACGAGCGCTTCGTGGACCTGGTCCCATGACCCGCCGCGTCGACTCGCTGACGCCGGATTACTTCGCCGGGCTCTACGGCGCCGACCCCGATCCGGACCCGTGGGGGTTCACCACCAGCGCCTACGAGGCCGCCAAATACGCCGAGACGCTGAAGGCCCTGCCGCGCGAGCGCTACGCCTCCGCGCTCGAGATCGGCTGCTCGATCGGGGTGCTGACGCAGCAACTCGCGCCGCGCTGTGACGCGCTGCTCGGCATCGACGTCGTCGAGACCGCGCTCGCCGCCGCCCGCGCCCGCAACGCCGCAACGCCGTGGGTGCGCTTCGAACCCTGCGCGATCCCGGGCTCCTGGCCGGCCGGGCGCTTCGACCTGATCATGCTCTCGGAGGTGGCCTACTTCTTCACCCGCGAGGATGTCGGCCGGATCGCGGCCCGGATCGGCGCGTCGATCGTACCCGGCGGTGACATCGTGCTGGTCCACTGGCTCGGCGAGACCGATTATCCGCTCTCGGGCGATGCCGCGACCGAGGCGCTGATCGCGGCCGCGACCTACGCGCGACCGGTTCATCGTGCCCGCACCGCGGAATACCGGCTGGACGTGCTGCACGTGGAAGGGAGCCAGGGGGACGGGCCGTCCGCATGAGCGTCAGCGTCGTTACCCTCAACAAGGGCCGGGGGCACCACCTGGCACGTCTGCTCGAAGGCTTGAAGCGCGGCACAGCGCCCAATGAGGCCGTGATCGTCGAGATGGGCGGCGACGAGAGCCCGCTACCGGACCTCGGCTTCCCGGTGCGGCGCACGCACCTGGGGCTCGGCGGACTGCCCCTCGCCGCGGCCCGCAATGCCGGTCGCCGCGCTGCGACCGGCGACATCCTGGTTTATCTCGACGTCGACTGCATTCCCTCCGCGACCCTCGTCTCCGGTCTTGCCGAAGCCGTCGCCGAGCACGATGCGCTGATCTGCTGCGAGATCCGGTACCTGCCCGAGGAAGCGGTCTCCGACGGCTGGACCGAAGCCGGTCTCGACCGGATCGGGCACCGCCATCCGGCGCGGAGCTTTCCGGCTTCCGGTGTGATCCCGGCGCCGCAGCCCGGCCTGTTCTGGTCGCTCGCCTTCGCGGTTCGGACGGCCACCTACGACCGGATCGGCGGCTTCGACGAAGGGTTCTCGGGCTACGGAGCCGAGGATACCGACCTCGCCTTCCGGGCCGCTCGGGCCGGCGTGCCGATCCTGTTCGCGGGCGGCATGCACGCCTTCCACCAGCACCACCTTTCCTGCGACCCGCCGCTGCAGCATTTTGCCGACATCGTCGCCAACGCCCGGCGCTTCCATGAACGCCACGGCATCTGGCCGATGGACGGTTGGCTCGACGCTTTCGCCGGGCTTGGGCTGGTCGCGGCCGACCGTGGCGGCGGCCTCACCGTGTTGCGCAACCCGACCGCGGCCGAGATCGCCGCCGCACGGGTGCCTTCGGATCGGCCGTTCTAAGGCGTTTCCTCGCACCGAACCGGCGATCGCTTCGGCGGAGAATGCTCTCCGCGAAGGCTCAGCGCGCTTCGAGGCCGGCGGTGATCCGTTCGATCGCGGCGGCGAGGCTCGGGACGGCGTCGGAATCGTGCAAGGCGGCAATTGCATCCGGATCGAGTGCGAGACCGGCCTTCACGACGGCCGGCCATGCCGCGGCCTCGGGCCAGGATCGATGCACCACCGCCGCGCCGAGCCGTTCGAGAGCCGCCGCCTTCTCGGTCTGCTCGCCGAAGGCCCGCGGTTCGGGCAGGCAGACGAAGCGCCGCCCCGCCGCCGCCACGGCCGCGACCACGCCGTCACCGCCGCCGCCGACGACCAGGGCCGCGCGGGCGAGATGCGGGCCGATATCGGCGACCCAGCCGTGGAGATGCAGGTTGGAAGGCACTTGTTCCGCCGCGCCCGCGACCGGTCCGAGGACATGCCAGGCCCGATCCGGCACCGCGCGCGCCGCGGCGGCGAGCGCGTCGGCGTTTCCGCCCGCGCCGCCGCGGCCGAACACCACGACGATCGGGCCGTCTGGGTCCGGCGCGCGGTCGGGAGCCGCCTGCGCGCCGAGGAAGCCGGCATAATGCGTCTTGTCGCGCACCCAGGCGGGGACGGCGTCGCCGTCGAGAGCCTGCGGGAACGGGGCGATCAGGTGCTCCGCGCTGCGGAACGCCTCGAGATGGGGTGGGTCGGTGCGCGTGCCGGCGAGCCGGACCATCAGCACCGGCAGCGACAGCAGGCGCGCGAACAGCGCGACCTCGACCGAGACGTCCACCACCATCAGGACCGGGTCGGCCTTCGCGATCCAGGCCGCGATGGACGCCATCCGACCGCGCAGCCCCGGAAGACCGAGGGGCGCGTAATGGAAGGCCTCGGGGCGCGTCTCCGCACCGTCGCGGCCGTCGAAGCCGCTTTCCGGCAGGCGGTCGTCGGGCAGATCGAGCACCGCTCCGGGCGCCGCGCTCCGATCGAGGTCGGCCAGCGTCCCGATCAGGGTGCAGGGACGCTTGAGCTGCCGGGCGATCGCGAAGGCCCGTTGCCAGTGGCCGGCGCCCTGATGGTGGACGTAGTAGCCGATCGGTCGCGTCACGCGGGCGCGCTCGGGCTCAGGATCGCGCGGAAGCCCGCCAGCGCGGCGTCGAGGTCCATTTCCGGGGCGGGGTTGTCGGCGGCCTCGCAGCGCGGGCTCGCCCGCTCGACGAAGGCGATGTCGTTGACGCAGGCGTCGAGATCGATGGCGGCGAGGTCCGCCTCGGTGAGGCCGAGGCCCAAGAGGGCGGCGCGCCGCTCAGGGCCGTTCGCGCTGGTCCAGGCGTGCCGAAGGGCTGAGCGACGGGCGATCACGGCCTCCCAATGGCTTGGCGCCGGGAGAAGGTAGGGTAGGCCCGCGCGGGCGGTGGCGGCCCGTCGCACCATCTCGGTCGCCATGCCGCCCTGCGCCCGGCCTGCGGCGCGGTCGGAGA
>CAZZZJ010000331.1:0-4516 GCA_964658355.1 Beijerinckiaceae bacterium | reverse complement strand
TGCCCCATCTCGATACCGGCCTGCTCTATCGCGGCGTCGCGCTGACGCTCATCGACGCCGGCGCCTCGCTGGACGACCAGGCCGCGGCGGCGCGAGCGGCCGAGAGCCTGATCGCCGACCGTCTCGCCGACCCGCGCTTGCGCGAACGGGCGATGGGGGAGGCGGCCTCGCGCATCTCGGCGGTTCCGGCCGTGCGCGCCGCCCTGCTCGCGTGGCAGCAGCGCTTCGCCGGCACCAGCGCCGGCGCGGTGCTGGACGGGCGCGACATCGGCACGGTGGTGTGTCCCAATGCGCGGGTCAAACTGTTCATCACGGCCGAGGCCGCCGAGCGCGCCCGCCGCCGCCATCGCGAACTGGAACGCCGCGGCGAGACGACGACGCTTGCGGAGATCCTCGCCGACATCGAGGCGCGCGACGCCCGGGATGCGGCGCGGAGCACGGCGCCACTGAAGGCGGCCGACGACGCGGTGCGGCTCGACACCACTCATCTCGACGCCGACGAGGCCTTCGAGGCCGCCCGCGTGGTGGTCGACCGGGCCGGGACGCAGTGAGGCGTAAGCGTCGTCCGTCCGGTACCGCAGAGGCCGACGACGGCACGGCACCGGCCCGCTCCACCCGATAGCGGTCTCCGACCGTTTGCGGCCCGGCGCCGGCCTTGGAGGTTGCGCCTGCCGCAGGCGTCTCGATCCCGTGCCGGATAGGTCGACCTTCGGGCCCGGCGCGAACCGCTTACCCGGATCGGAACCGGTCTGACGTTTCAATCCGACCTCACCGCATCAGTGCGGAACCGAATTCCGAGACACGGTGCGGCATCCATCCGTCGACGCCCAAGCACAACCGATTCATCGAGAGCAAAATTGGATACAACTAGGAGGTTGCGCTTTCTCCGATACTTTGAGCCGGCACATGAACTCCGTCGAAACCAAATTCGTGCTTTAGGAGATCACAACCAACACTCGGGATGCATCGGTGAACACGCAGAACGAACCTGAGCAGGTCGGAAAAGGCTTCGTGCGCCATTGGCAGGAATGCCGATCCGCGGACACCGGGATTCCATCCTACGAGTCCGTCGTCCTCGGCAATCTCGGCCGGCTCGCGGACCGGGTCGCGCTGGTCACGACCCGAACGGGCCGAGCCGACGCGATCCTTTGGGCCGGCGGAAGCTTCTCCGCCTGGCTCACGGTCAATCCGCGCGGTCTCAAGATCGACGAACTTCCCGTCGACGTGCGCCAGCCGCTCGGTGAGATCGTGCACACGGCCATCGCCAGCGGAGAGCCGGCGCATTGCCGCTGCGATCGCCTCGCAGAGGGCGTGGTCACCTCGACCACCCTCGTCGGCGTTCCCCTGTCCAACCGCTGGGGGGAGACCTTCGTGCTGATCGAGCTCGGCGTCGCGCAGATACGCACCGAACTCGTCCAAGCGATGTTCGCTGCCACGGACCAAGGAATCCTCGCCCTCAGCACGGTCCGCGACGTGACCGGACAGCCGACAGACTTCAAGATCGTCGCCCTGAACCAAGGAGCGGCGCGACTTCTGGAGCGATCCGGCACGGACCTGCAATGGAAGCGCCTGGGTGAGCTCTTTCCGCATTCCGACATCGAGCGGACGATCGCTGCTCTGGCCACGATCGTCGAGCGGGGCGGGCGTGGCACGTTCGATCTGAGCCGCACGCGAACCGACGGGACGACGCTGTACTTGAAGGTCGAGGTCGGATGCGTCGGCGAGTTGTTGTCTGTGACGATGACCGATGTCGGTGACATCAAGGCTCAGGAAGCGTCGTTCCGATTGCTCTTCGAGAACAATCCCGTGCCGATGTGGGTCGTCGCCGACGATCGAACCTGCTTCCTCGCGGTCAATGACGCGGCGATCGCCCATTACGGCTATGACCGCGAGCAGTTCCTCCAGCAGGCACCGGCCCACCTCGTCGTGGAGGCCGCATGCACCGGCGAGGGGCCGTCTTCCGGACTGCTCCACCGCCGCGCCGACGGTTCGCTGATCGCGGTCGTGCTCTACGAGCGGGCGATGCCGTTCGAGGGCCGCCAAGCCGTGCTGGAAGCGGTGATCGACATGACCGAGCGACGTCGGACGGAGGCGCGCATCACGCACATGGCGCACCACGATGCGCTGACGGGCCTGCCCAATCGGCTCCTCTTCCGCGAACGCCTCGGCGAAGCGATCGAACGCTACGCCCGCACCGGCGAGGAAGCGGTGCTGCTCTGCCTCGACCTCGACCGGTTCAAGGTCGTCAACGACACGCTCGGCCACCCGGCCGGCGACACCCTGCTAAAGGAGGCGACCGAGCGCATCAGCGGTTGCCTCCGGAGGAACGATCTCGTCGCCCGGCTCGGAGGAGACGAGTTCGCGATCCTGGTGCGCGGCATCGACCTGCCGGTCCTGGCCGACGGGTTGATCGGCCGCATCATCGCCGAGATGGCACGTCCGTTTCAGCTTGACGATCAGGATTGCTACATCGGCACCAGCATCGGCGTCGCCTGCCTTCCGCGTGACGGCACCGTCCCCGAAGTGCTGTTGAAGAACGCCGACCTTGCCCTCTACCGTGCGAAGGCCGACGGCGGCGGACGATTTCACTGTTTCGAACCGGAGATGGACGCCTGGGTGCAGGCGCGCAGGCGGCGGGAAAACGACCTGCGCGAGGCTTTGGCTCGCGGGCAGTTCACGCTCGCCTACCAGCCGCTGATGAGCGCGCGGACGGACGACATCCTCGCCTTCGAGGCCCTGTTGCGTTGGAACCATCCCGAGCAAGGGCCGGTCTCACCCGCCGAGTTCGTCCCGCTGGCCGAGGAGACAGGGTTGATCATCCCGATCGGCACCTGGGTGATGCACACCGCCCTATCGGAGGCCGCCGCCTGGCCCGCCCCGATCCGATTGGCCGTGAACCTTTCGGCGGTGCAGTTCCGCAACCGTGGCCTCGTAGAGACCGTGCGCGTCGCACTCGATGCCTCCGGATTTGACCCCCGACGCCTCGAATTCGAGATCACCGAATCGGTACTGCTCAACGACAGCGCCGCCAATCTCACCGTCCTGCACGAGCTGCGCGCGATGGGAATCCGTATCGCGATGGACGATTTCGGAACCGGCTATTCCAGCCTCGGGTACCTCCGCAGCTTTCCGTTCGACAAGATCAAGCTCGATCGCTCGTTCGTGAGCCAGGTCGACGAGAACCCGCATTGCAAGGCGATCGTACGCGCGGTGGCCAGCCTCGGCGCCGGCCTCGGCATCGCCACGACCGCCGAGGGGGTGGAAACCACCGAGCAGCTCGCGATGCTGCGCTCGGAAGGCTACGACGAGGTCCAGGGCTTTCTTTTCAGCCGCGCTGTCTCGGCAACGGAGGCACGAATGCTGATCGCGCGAAAGCAGCTCGTCGACGTGGCCTGCCTCCGCGAGGACGAGCGCGTAGCCTGACGGCGCCGGGCCGTCACCGTCGGCCACGCGGCCGGACCGGCGCTCAAGGCCGCGTCCCGCGCACCGGACGGGATTCAGCCGCCGGTCATCGGCGGGAAGAACGCGATCTCCCGTGCGCCCGCGATCGCGGCATCGGGCTTGGCGTGGACCTTGTCGATCGCCGCGCGGACCACGCCTGCGTTCTCGAAGGCGTAGGCGTATTCCTCGCCGCGCTCCTTGAGCCATCCGATGAGGTCTGACACCGTCGCGACCTCGGCGGGCGGGGTCAGGTCTTCCTCGGGGCGGCCGATCCGCTCACGCACCCAGGCGAAATAGACGAGCTTCATGGTTCGGTTTCCTGGTCCGGCGCCGGCCCCATCGGGACGGGCGCGGACCTGCCCCCTCTCCCAGGGGAAGAGGGTTGGGTGAAGGGGCGTGACCCCTCCGGAAAGTCACGCCCCTTATCCTGTCCTTCCCGCTGGAAGGAGGGGACCCGCGCCGTTTTCGGGACCCTAGCGCGGATCGTCGATGACGTGCTTGATGCCCGCGCGCATGTAGTCCCAGCCGGTCCAGAGCGTCAGGGCAGCGGCGAGCCAGAGCAGGACGAGGCCGATCCGCTCGGTTCCGGGAAGGATCGTCTCACCGGCGGGACCCGCGACGAGGAACCCGAGCGCCACGAGTTGAACCGTGGTCTTCCACTTGGCGATCTTGCTCACCGGCACGCCGACTTTCAGCTCGGCGAGATATTCGCGCAGGCCCGAGACCAGAACCTCGCGGCACAGGATCACGATCGCTGCCCAGACGGAGGCACCGACGATGGTGCGGTCGGCCACCAGCATCAGCAGGCAGGCGGCCACCAGCAGCTTGTCGGCGATCGGGTCGAGCATGCGGCCGAGCGCCGAGCTCTGCGCGTAGGTGCGGGCGACGTAGCCGTCGAGGTAATCGGTGATCGCGGCGAGAACGAACACCGCTAACGCCGTGAAGCGCATGGTGATCGACTCGGGCCAGAACAGCAACGCGACCATCACCGGGACGGCGACGAGGCGACCGTAGGTCAGGCAGTTCGCGAGCGTCCAGGCCTGCGACCGGCGTCGGGGGAGGACGGCGTTCATCG
>CAZZZJ010000330.1:0-4520 GCA_964658355.1 Beijerinckiaceae bacterium | reverse complement strand
TGCGCTGGGCGGTGCAGGCCGAGACCGTCGCGCTTCCCTGGCTCGCCGCGATCCAGACCCTGCACGGGCTGAGCTTCGCGCTGCTGCACCTCGCTTGCCTCGGGCTGATCGAGAACGCCGTGCCGCGGGCGTCGCGCGCGACGGCGCTGACCGTCTACGGCACCGTCGGCCTCGGAATAGCAGGCGCCGCGGCGACGCTCGCTTCCGGCCCGCTTTTCTCGGCCTTCCACGCCCGCGCCTTCTGGGCGATGGCGGCGCTCAGCCTCGCGGCAGTTCCGCTCGCCCTGCGCTTGCGTGCGCCGCGGATCAGCACGACCTCTGCAGAAGCGTGCCGTTCATGGTACAAAACCAGAACGAGATGACTCGTTCCGGATAGCCCATTCCCGAATGTCCGATCCCAGGCAGTCGAGTCCCAGGAAGTCATGCCGCACGTCGCCGAGATCCTGATCCCGCTCGCGATCGACACCGCCTACAGCTACGCCGTGCCGGCGGGCCTGTCGCTGTCGGCCGGCGACGTGGTGCAGGTGCCGCTCGGGCCGCGTGAGACGGTCGGGGTGGTCTGGGGCGTGTCGGAGACCGCTGGCGGCTCGAACCTGCGGCCGGTCACCGGGCCCCTCGACGTGGCGCCGCTCTCGGAGCCGCTGCGCAGGCTGGTGGACTGGATCGCGCGCTACACCCTGGCGCCGAAGGGCTCGGCGCTCGCGATGGTGTTGCGCCTGCCGGACGAGGCCGCGGCCGCCGAGGTGATCCGCGTCGGGGTCCGCGTCACGGGAAAGGTCCCGGCGCGCCCGACCAAGGCCCGCGACAAGGTGCTATCGGTCGCCGCCGATGGCGAGGTCCGCGGCAAGAGCGCGCTCGCCAAGGCGGCGGAGGTCTCGCTCTCGGTGATCGACGGGCTGGTCGACGACGGCGCCCTGGAGACGGTGGCGCTCGCCCCGGAGCCGGTCGCCCTGCTCCCCGACCCGGATTTCCCACGGATGCCGCTGTCGGAGGCGCAGGCGGCGGCGGTGGAGGACTTGGTCGCGGGCGCCTTCCCTCCCCCCGACGGATCTCGGGCTTGCCCGCGATCCGCACCCGGCGTGCCGAAGTCGGGCGAGCCCGACCTGGCTGCGGGGGAGCGTGGCCTGCGGGGCGGATCGGGAGAGGGAAGCGGCGCGGTCCTGCTCGAAGGCGTCACCGGCTCGGGCAAGACCGAGGTCTACTTCGAGGCCGTCGCCGCATGCATCCGCTCGGGGCGACAAGCCTTGATCCTGATGCCGGAGATCGCGCTGACGGCGCAGTTCCTCGACCGCTTCGCCGCCCGGTTCGGCGTTCGCCCAGCGGCCTGGCACTCGGGCATCGGCGGCCGTCGGCGCGAACGGCTGCGGGCCGGGGTCGCGGCGGGCGAGGTGCGGGTGGTGGTCGGCGCCCGCTCGGCGCTGTTCCTGCCGTTCCGAAACCTCGGCCTGATCGTGGTCGATGAGGAGCACGAGAGCGCCTACAAGCAGGAGGACGGCGTCCACTACCACGCCCGCGACATGGCGGTGGTGCGGGCGAAACTCGAGGGCTGCCCGGTGGTGCTCGCCTCGGCGACGCCGTCGATCGAGACCCGGGTCAACGTCGAGCGCGGGCGCTACCGCCGGGTGCGGCTGCCCGAGCGCTTCGGCGGCCGGCGCCTGCCCGACATCCAGGCGATCGACATGCGCCTCGACAAGCCGGAGCGCGGGCGCTTCCTCTCGCCGCCGCTGGTCAACGCCGTGAAGACGAACCTCGCCGCCGGCGAGCAGGCGCTGCTGTTCCTCAACCGCCGGGGCTACGCGCCGCTGACGCTGTGCCGCGCCTGCGGCCACCGTTACCAGTGCCGGAACTGCTCGACCTGGCTGGTGGAGCACCGCTTCCGCAAGGCGCTCGTCTGCCATCAATGCGGCTACAGCGAGCGCCGTCCCGAGGCCTGCACCGAATGCGGCACCTTCGACAACCTCACGCCCTGCGGCCCCGGCGTCGAGCGGATCGCGGAGGAGGCGACCGAACTGTTTCCGGACAAGCGCATCATCGTGCTGTCGAGCGACTTCCCCGGCGGCGCCGAGCGGCTGCGCATGGAGCTGGAGGCGGTGGCGGCCGGCGATTGCGACATCGTCATCGGCACGCAGCTCGTGGCCAAGGGCCACAACTTCCCGCACCTGACCCTCGTCGGCGTCCTCGATGCCGATATCGGCCTGACCTCGGGCGATCCGCGCGCGGCCGAACGCACCTTCCAGCTGCTGCAGCAGGTGACCGGCCGCGCCGGCCGCGGCGAGCGCCCGGGCCGCGCGCTGGTGCAGACCTACCAGCCCGAGCACCCGGTGATCGCGGCGCTGCTGTCGGGCGAATCCGAGCGCTTCTACGAGGAGGAGATCGCCGCCCGCGAGGCCGCCGGCCTGCCGCCGTTCGGGCGGCTCGCGGCGCTGATCGTCTCGGCCAACGACCGCGCGGCGGCGGAGAGCCACGGGCAGGCGCTGGCCCGCGCCGCCGAACCGCCGGAGGGGGTGATGGTGCTGGGGCCGGCTGAGGCGCCGCTGGCGCTGGTGCGCGGGCGCTACCGCTTCCGCCTCCTGGTCAAGACCGAGCGTAACGTCGACCTGCAGGCCTACCTGCGCGACTGGCTGGCGCGCGGACCGAAGGTGCGCGGCAACGTGCGGGTCGCGGTCGATGTCGACCCGCAGAGCTTTTTGTAGGCGACCCGGGACGCCTGTTGTAGGAGAGTGCGGTGCCGCAAGAACGCCCGGTCGGCAGCATCGTCAGGAGCGCGCATCGTGCTGAGCTACACCAAGAAGCCCGAGTCCAGCGTCGCCGAGATCGTGGTCGACGGGAAGATCACGGACGAAGAGATGAACGCGGTGATGACCGCGATGAAGGCCGACCTCGACAAGGGCGGCAAGCTCAAGCTGCTGGAGGACATCCGCGCCTTCGAGGGCATGGAGCCGGCCGCCTTCTTCAAGGATCCGCGCTTCGGCCTCTCGATGATGAAGGGCATCAGCCACGTGGCGCTGGTCACCGACGCGCAGTGGCTCAAGGTCGTGGCCGAGACCTTCGGCTTCGTCTCGCCGGCCCAGATCAAGGTGTTCGAACGAGCCCGCCTCGACGAGGCCCGGACCTGGCTCGCCGCCGCGTAGGCGCTGACCCGACGACGACCGTCCGCGGGCCGGTTCCCGGCCGGGCGGGCGCGGCCTACTCGGCCTGCGCGGTGCGCGTGGTGTTGCGCCGCGCCGTCCAGCGGCCGGAGCAGAGCGCCGAAACCTTCCAGGTGCCGGACCCGCCCTGGGCCTGGAGCCGTCCGGAGGCCGCGCCGCTGGCGCCCCCATTCGAGACGCTCAAGCCCACCGTCCCGTCCGGTCCGACCCTGCCGCTCACCCGCGCGCCCGACTCTCCGGCCGAAGCGGCGTGGACCTGCCCGTCCCGGATCGCGACGGAGTAGCTGTAGCGGGCGTCGCACAGGCCACTCTCGGTCACGAGATCGACGGCCCAGGTCCCGTTGAAGGCTCCGGGTTCGCCGGCGACGGCCGGCGGAACGATCGCGCCCGAGAGGAGCCCGGCGAGGGCGAACAGCGAAAGCTTCGACAATGCAGAACCTTGCGTTGAACGGGGGCTGGCATCGGACTCGACGGCCCGAGGACGAGGATGGAAACCTCGTCGATACGTCTTGTGCTGTGACCGGGAGATGAACGACGGAAACGGCAACAGTATGACCGCGGTCGCGGCCGATCGATACAAGCTGGGCCGTTACGTGCGACGCGCGAAGATTGAGATCGGCGCGGCCGATGCTTGCGATGCTGCGCGTACGACCGCCTTGCGTCCGCTTCGCAATCCTTGCGTCCGTTTCGCAAGCGGTGACGCGCGGGAGAGCCGGGCCGTCGGCCGCAGGTCGGGATCTCGGGATACGGATCCGAGCCGCGCTCGGCCGAGGCTTATGCCGGCCGCGGGACGACCAAGCAGGCCGGCGATCCGCACGCGCGAGCGGCTCCCGGACCCGGAGGCTTGGCCGGCGTTCCGCGGAGGACGATGAAAGCGCTGCCGAACACCGCCAGAACGACGGCGGCGGCGAAGGTGAGGAAAAGCCAGCGGGGCATGGTTTCACCATACCACGGTCCGGCGGGCATCGGCACCGCGGCTTCTTTGCTCGTCGCGGCAGGAACGCCGACGCACGCGCTCAGGTCGCGCCGATCTCGAATTCCATGCCGCGGCCGGGACCCTGGTCGGCATAATCCACCAAGGTGTAGCCGCGATCGGCGAGCGCCGCGTCCAGGCTCTCGCGGTGCTTTCGGAACAGCTGGCCGATCGCCAGCGGCGTCAGGCGCGGGTTGCCCTGGCGCAGCCGGTCGACGCCGATCTGGAGCGGCGCACCTTCGCGGTCGGCGATGCGCACGATCGCCGATGCGAGATCGGCGGCCTTCGTTTCAGAAGCCGATTTCGCCTTGAAGGCCATCGTGTCGCCCTTGTGCAGAATCGCCCTTGCCCGGATCAGTCCGTCAGGGGACGCGCCTCTTCCGGCAGCATGATCGGGA
>CAZZZJ010000329.1:0-4539 GCA_964658355.1 Beijerinckiaceae bacterium | reverse complement strand
CGCCGCCTTGAGCAGGGCGGGATCGCCCTGGACGTCGGGGCACGAGGTGTTGGCGAAGCCGACCAGGCCGGCGAGCCTGGCGGCCATCACCCGCTTCCTGTCGATCGGCGGCGCATCCGGCGGCGAGTCCGGCGGTGCGCCGGGCGGACCCGCCTGCGGCTCGGCGGGCGGCGTCACGGTCTGACCGGCGGGCGGGCTCGTCTCCTGCGCGGCGAGCGGCGCCGCGAGGCAGGCAAGCAAACCGGTCAGGATCATCGTGTTGCGCATGCTCGGCATCTCCCCTGTCTGCTCGTCGCTTCGGCGGCCTTCGCGACCGCTCGTTTTCCGAATCAGCCGCTGAAGGCGATTGCCCGCTCCCAGACCGCTGCGAATCCGCCGAGCGGCACGGTGATCGCCTGCGGCTCGTTGGTCCCGGATTTCTGACCGATCACCGAGAGGGTCTTGGCGGTCCGCATCGCGTCGGTGGCCAGCGTCGGGAAGCTGATCGGCACGAGGCAGCCCTCAGGTCCGCACGAGATGTAGGGCGCGCCCTTGCCGAGAACCGCCTCGTCGAGCCTGAACGTGACGCCCGGTTCGATCGCGAGCCCGAACGGCATCAGGATCAGCCCTTCGGACCGGCCGTCCTTGGGCGTCCGCAGTTCGAAGGCGAAGAGGCGCTTTCCGGTTTTGTTGTCACCCTGCGACTGCATCAGCATGCAGGCGGTGGCCGCCTCCTCGCGATTGCAGGTCAGCGTCCACTCACCGTAGTTCTCGGTGATCGAGAGAGCGCCGGTCGGCCAGATCGCCGCCGGCTTCGCGGCCGCGGCCGGCGCGGCTGCCGCCGCCGGTGCGGGGGCCGGCACTGCCTTCGCGGCTGGCTTCGGAACGGGCGGGTGCGGCTTCGGCTTGACCTTGGGCACGGCGGCGGGAGCCGCTTCCGGCGCCTCTTCCTGGGCGGCGCAGGGGACCGCCGCCGTCAGGGCGACCAGCCAAGTGGCAAGGCAAGCGGCGAGGATGGCGGACGTGCGGGATGCGCGGATCGGCGACATGCGAAAGCGGCCCCCTCGGCCGACGTGGCGTTGAGGGAGCCGCCTATCGATCAAGCCGAGACGGCGCAATCCGCCGCCGGCGGATTTCCGCAGCGGAGGTGACGGTCAGGCGCGCGGAAGCATCTCGGCGGCGTGCGCGCAACGGCGCTCGAAGGCGCTGCGTCCCTCGCGACGCAGGGCGCGGACGACCGCGAAGGCGAGCGTGAGGAAACCGGGATCGCGATCCTGCGGCTCGTCGGCAGGAACCGGGAGGCGTGCGGTGAGAACGGACAGCATGGCGGACTCCGTGCGACCTGTGATCCGGGACGGATCGTGATCGCTCTCGCAACGCAACATGAGACGATTGTGCGGTGCACGCAACGCGCCTCCGGGAGGGGCTCTCATGCGCCGACCGCATGTAGTGGCAACGTTTCGTCAATATCTCCGCGTTCTGCGCGGAGGCTGTGCGGTTGACCCTCGTGGCAGCAGGCGGCACTAGGACGGACCGCGCGCGAAGCTGCGAACGATCGAGCACCCGCGCAACGGCCTCGATGCCGGGCTGCCGCGGCGTGGGTCCGGCTCGCGGACGAGATCGGCCTGTCGCCCGATCGTCACATCGGCCGCCTAACCCGAACCGCGTATGCGCGCTTCCATGATCCAAAGGACCCTCCCTGCCATGACCGACACGCCGAACCAATGGCCGATCCACGGCCGCATCAGCGGACCCATCGTGATGATCGGGTTCGGATCGATCGGCCGCGGCACCCTTCCGCTCATCGAGCGCCACTTCGAATACGATCGCGCCCGCTTCACCGTGATCGATCCCGACGATTCGCATCGCGCCCTCGCCGACAAGCACGGCCTGCGCTTCGAGAAGGTCGCGCTCACCCGCGAGAACTACCGCGACGTGCTGACGCCGCTCCTCACCGAGGGCGGCGGACAGGGATTCTGTGTCAACCTGTCGGTCGACACCTCGTCGCGCGCGATCCTGGAACTGTGCCGCGAACTCGGCGCCCTCTACATCGACACCGTCGCGGAGCCGTGGCCGGGCTTCTACTTCGACAAGGCGAAGAGCCAGGGCGACCGCACCAACTACGCCCTGCGCCAGGACATCCTGGACGCCCGCGCCGCCAGCCCCGGCGGCACCACCGCCGTCTCCTGCTGCGGCGCCAACCCCGGCATGGTCTCGTGGTTCGTGAAGCAGGCGGTGCTGAACATCGCCAAGGATACCGGCATCACGACGCCCGAGCCGAAATCCCGCACGGAATGGGCCGCGCTGATGCGCGAGGTCGGCGTCAAGGGCGTCCACATCGCCGAACGCGACACCCAGCGCGCCAAGCACCCGAAGCCGCAGGGCGTGTTCGTCAACACCTGGTCGGTGGAGGGCTTCGTCTCCGAGGGCAACCAGCCCGCCGAGCTCGGCTGGGGCACGCACGAGACCTGGATGCCGGACAATGCCCGCGAGCAGGAGAAGGGCTCGCGCTGCGCGATCTACCTGCTTCAGCCGGGCGCCGACACCCGCGTGCGCTCGTGGACGCCGACGGCCCAGTCGCAGTTCGGCTTCCTCGTGACCCACAACGAGGCGATCTCGATCTCGGACTACTACACGGTGCGCGAGGGCGATCGCGCGGCCTACCGCCCGACCTGCCACTACGCCTACCACCCGGCCAACGACGCGGTGCTCTCGCTCCACGAGATGTTCGGCAATGCCGGCCAGGTCCAGGAGAAGCACCACATCCTCGACGAGGACGAGATCGAGGACGGCATCGACGAGCTCGGCGTGCTGCTCTACGGCCACAAGAAGAACGCCTACTGGTACGGCTCTCAGCTCTCGATCGAGGAGACGCGCCGGATCGCGCCCTACCAGAACGCCACCGGCCTTCAGGTGACCTCGGCCGTGCTCGCCGGCATGGTCTGGGCGCTGGAGAACCCCGAGGCCGGCATCGTCGAGGCCGACGAGATGGACTTCCGCCGCTGCCTCGAAGTCCAGACCCCGTATCTCGGTCCCGTCGTCGGCGTCTACACCGACTGGACGCCGCTCGCCGGCCGCCCGGGCTTGTTCCCGGAGGACATCGACGCGAGCGACCCCTGGCAGTTCCGCAACGTGCTCGTGCACGGCTGAAGCCGGACGTCTGCGATCGTTGCGGACGCCCCCTGTAATGCTACCATCGTGGCTTCACCGGAGGAGGCCGCGATGGCCGTTGCCCGACGACGCGACGCGCACATGAGCGTCGCCGAATACCAGGATTGGGTCGCTTCGAAACCGGACGACGAGCGCTGGGAACTGCTCGACGGCGTCCCCGTGCTGATGTCGCCGACGAGCGGACGGCACCAGCGCATCGTCGCCAATCTGGTACGGCGCCTCGACGATCTCGCCGAGCGCAGGGGCTGCAGCGCGCTCCCCGGCCTCTCGGTGCTCAGCGAGGCGATGGACGATTTCGCGCCGGTCCCCGACATCGTCGTGCAGAGCGGATCGCTGCCCCGGGACGGCTACACGCGGGATCCGCTTCTCGTCGCTGAAGTGCTCTCGCCCTCGACGATGAGCGCGGACCGAGGCCGAAAGACCGATTTCTTCCGCACCGTCGCTTCTCTGCAGTGCCTCCTGATCGTCTACCAGGACGACGCCCGGGTCGAGGTCTGGCGACGGGACGCCGGCTGGGCGATGCGGATGCTCGGACGGGACGAGGCGGTCGACCTGCCGGAACTCGGCGGCGTGCTCGCGGTGGCCGACATCTACGCTCGTGTCGAATTCTGATCGCCCGCGGATGACGCCGGCCGCGGTCGGATTCATCTGTGATAGCCTCGCTCGCTTGGTTCGGAGAAGCCCCGCATGGCGGTCGCGGTAAAGCTGGACGACCGCATGAGCGTCCCGGAATACCGGGATTGGGTCGCCGGCCGCCCGGACGACGAGCGCTGGGAGCTTCACGACGGCGTACCCACGCTGATGTCCCCGCCGAGCGAGCGGCATCAGACGATCGTATCCAATCTCATTCGGCGCATGGGCGATCTGGCCGACGCGAAGGGCTGCCGCGTCGTCCCCGGCATCGCCGTCGTGAGCCGGCCCATGGACGATTTCGCGCCGATCCCCGATGTGATGGTGCGCTGCGGACCGATACTTGCCGATGGTTATGCGTCCGACCCCGTCCGCGTCGTCGAGGTGCTCTCCCCCTCGACGATGAGTGCCGACCGCGGCCGCAAGACGGACGTCTACCGCACCGTCGAGAGCCTTCAGGCCTTCCTGATCGTGTATCAGGATGAGCCGCGGGTGGAGGTCTGGCGTCGACAGGAGGGGAGCGTCTGGCGCAAGGAGGCGCTCGGCCTCGACGGCGCCATCGTTCTTCCCGAACTCGACGGGACCCTGCCCGTCGCGGCCGCTTTTTCCGGGCTGTCCTTTTAACAATCACGCTATCAGGTCGTCGCCCTTGCCCCATTTCGAAGACTTCTACGCCGACAAGCTGCGCGGCGGACTCGGTGTCACCGACGCGGAATCGGTGATGGACCTGCGCGGTGCCAACCGGGCGACGGCGGAAGC
>CAZZZJ010000328.1:0-4555 GCA_964658355.1 Beijerinckiaceae bacterium | reverse complement strand
CAGCCGATCAGGATGATCCCGAAGATCGGGACGATGATCATCACGGCGTTCACGGGATGGCGGACCGGCTGGCATTCAGGGATGCGGCGCGCATAACACGATGGGTCCGGCCGATACGATGCGCCCGGTGCATGGCCGGAGCGAACGGCCGCGCCGGCTTACCGGCCGGCGACCTCGGTGCGCGCCTTCAGGATGTCGATCAGCGCGCGGTCGCGCCGCGCCTCCAGCTCGGGCAGCGAGCGGCCGGCGGCCTCCGCGGCGACGCCCTCGACGATCGCGTCCTTCACGGCATCCGTCAGTTCGGGATGCCCGAGGCTCTCCCAGCGGCGGACCTGGCTCGGCCCGAGATGGTCGAGATAGTGGCGGATGCCCCCGGCTCCGCCGCCGAGATGGTAGGTCATGTGCGGCCCCATCGCCGCCCAGCGCAGGCCGGGACCGTTGCATAGGGCCGCATCGATGTCGGCGACGCTGGCGACCCCCTCGGCCACCAGGTTCACCGCCTCCCGGTAGAGGGCCGAGGCGAGACGGTTGGCGATGTGTCCCGGCATCTCGCGCCGCAGGATCACCGGGCGCCGACCGAGCCGGGCGTAGAACGCAGCCGCGCGCTCTGCGACCGCCGCGTCGTCGGCGACGATCTCCACCAGCGGGACCAGATGCGGCGGATGGAACGGGTGCGCGACGACGATGCGCTCGGGCGTCCGGCAATCGGCCACGATCCGGCTGCGCAGCATGGCCGACGTGCTCGACGCGACGATCGTGCCCGGCGCCGTGCGCGCATCGATCTCGGCCAGTACCGCCCGCTTGATCGCCTCGTTCTCCGGCGCATTCTCCTGCACGAAGACCGCACCGGACACGGTCTCCTCAACCGTCGCGCAGATCGAGAGACGTCCCGTTCCGGTCAAACCGAGTTCGGCCAGCTGACTGCGATAGGGCGCGACGGACGCCCGAAGCCGGTCCGCGAAACCGGAGGCGGTGTCGTAGGCGGCCACGTCGAGGCCGTGCGCGAGGAAGAGCGCCGCCCAGCTCGCGCCGAGCGTGCCGCAGCCGACCACGGCTACGCGCCCGGTTTCATCCGTTTCAACAGCTGGCACCGCGTCGCCTCCCCGCGCTTTACTTTCAGCCGGCCCCTCGCCTAGTCAATGCAGCGTCAGGCGTATTTCGCCCCGCGAAGGCAGGCGAAACGACCTGTTACTCGGAGGACATCGATGTTCAAGCGCGTCTCGGCCGCCGCCGCCGCAATTCTGCTCCTGGCCGCCGCCTCGGCGCGCGCGGACGACGTCGTCCGCCTGGGCAACCTGAAGTTCGCCCATTACGGCGCGATCTCCTACATGAAGGAGATCGCCCCGAAATTCGGCCTGAAGATCGACGAGAAGCAGTTCGCCAAGGGCGCCGACATCTACCCGGCCATGGCGGTTGACCAGATCGACATCTCGGCCTCCGGCGCCGACGGCGCGGTCGCGGCCCGCGGCAACGGGGTCAAGCTCTACGTGGTCGCGGGCTTCGCCAACGGCGGCGTGCGCATTCTGAAGCGGCCCGACCTCGATGCGGTCAAGACGCTGAAGGACGTGAAGGGTCTGAAGGTCGCCACCGTCCGCGGCGGGACGCAGGACCTGATGCTGCTCGCCGAGCTCGACAAGAACGGCATGACCTGGGGCGAGCGCGCCGGCAAGGACGTGCAACTGATCTACTTCAACAACTATGCCGACCTGAACCAGGCGCTGGCGCAGAAATACGTCGACGTGATCTGCCAGTCCGAGCCGCAATCGACCCAGGCCATCAGTGCCGGCTGGGGCGTCGAGGTGGTCAAGCCCTACGACACCCCGATCGGCATTCCCGTGCGCCCGCTGGTGATGACCGAGAAGATGTACAACGAGAAGCCGGAGATCGCCGGGCGCGTCCTGAAGCTGTTCGTGGCCGCGACCAAGGCGTTCATCGATGACCCGGCGCTGGCCGAGAAGTATGTTCGCGAATCGGTGTTCAAGGGCCAGCTCTCGAGCCAGGACTTCCGCGACGGCATGGCGAATGCGAACTACACCTACGACGTGCCGGCCGGGCACATGCAGACCACCACCGACTACATGGTGAAGTACGGCCTCGGTAAGATGGTCAATCCGCCTAAAAGCGACGCCGAGTGGGTGAAGACCGATCTTCTCGACAAGGCCAAGTCTGATCTTGGCATCAAGGCCGAACAGAAGATCCAGTGATGCGGCTGTCCTTGCTTCGCGGCGCTCTCGTCCCGGTCGGCCTGCTCGTCCTCTGGGAGATCCTGAGCCGGGTCGGCGTCTTCTCGCCGATCGTGCTGCCGCCGCCGAGCGCGGTCGCGGTGAAGTGGTATGCCGGGCTCCTGCCCGGCCTACCCTACGAGCCGGGCCAGGAAAGCTATCTGGCCTGGATGTTCTCCGGCGAGATGCCGCACGATGCTGTGTCGAGCCTCACGCGGGTGCTGGCGGGCTTCGTCATCGGCGCCGGGCTCGCGGTGCCGACGGGTCTCATGCTCGGCACCAGCGACAGGCTCTACGCGCTGTTCAACCCGCTGCTGCAGGTGCTGCGGCCGATCCCGCCGATCGCCTACATCCCGCTCGCCATCGTCTGGTTCGGGCTCGGCAACCCCCCGGCCCTGTTCCTGATCGCGCTCGGCACCTTCTTCCCGGTGCTGGTGAACACCATCGCCGGCGTCAGGCAGGTCGATTCGATCTATATCCGTGCCGCCCGGAACCTCGGCGCCAAACCCTGGACCATGTTCCGCCGCGTCATCCTCCCCGCTGCCAGTCCGTACGTGCTGGCCGGCATGCGGATCGGCATCGGTACGGCCTTCATCGTGGTGATCGTCGCCGAGATGATCGCGGTCTCGGACGGCCTCGGCTACCGCATCCTCGAAGCTCGCGAATACATGTGGTCGGACAAGATCATCGGCGGCATGCTGACCATCGGCATCCTCGGCCTCATCATCGACGGCGCGATGAGCCGCCTCAACGATCACCTGCTGCGCTGGCATCGCGGCCTCGAGCGATAGGCCGTCCATGTCCGCAGAGATCGTCGTCCAGAACGCCGTGAAGGTGTTCGGCACAGGCACCGCCGCCGTCGCCGCCCTTCAGGACATCTCGACCACGGTGCCGGAGGGGCAGTTCCTGTGCCTGCTCGGTCCGTCGGGTTGCGGCAAGTCCACCCTGCTGAACGCCATCGCAGGCTTCACGCCGCTGACCGACGGGCGGATCACCCTGGGCGGTCGTGCGGTGAACGAACCCGGCCCCGACCGGGGCATGGTCTTCCAGGAATACGCGCTGTTCCCGTGGATGAGCGTCGAGGACAACGTCCGCTTCGGTCTCGACATCAAGGGCGTTCCGAAGTCCGAGGCGACCATCGCCGTCGATCGCATCGTGGCGACGCTGGGGCTCTCCGATTTCCGCAAGCGCTATCCGAAGGACCTGTCCGGCGGCATGCGCCAGCGCGTCGCCATCGCCCGCATCCTGGCTCTCGACCCGCCGGTGATGCTGATGGACGAGCCGTTCGGCGCCCTCGATGCGCTGACCCGCCGAACGCTGCAGGACGAGCTCCTGCGCATCTGGTCCGAGTACCGGAAGACGATCGTGTTCGTGACGCACTCGATCGAGGAAGCGATCTACCTCGCGGATCGCATCCTGGTGATGACCTACCGCCCGGGCCGGATCAAACGCGACGTCGCCGTTCCGATGCCGCGCCCGCGCGACCCGGCGAGCCAGGACTTCAACGCGATCAAGCGCGAACTCGGCGCCCTCGTGATGGAGGAGCAGCAGCGCTTCACCAATGCCGAGCTGCACGCGCCGACGGTGGACTGATACCGTCCTCACGGATCCCGACGAGGGGTCGCGATCCGTGAGACCCGGCATGCGCGGACGTGCCGCCGATCCTCAGATTCGCCGTTTTCCGCAGGCATAGGCGCGAAGCGGCTGCCGATCCGGTCGCGTCCAGGAGACCGGCCCGCGGTGATCCGCTTCGAGAACGTCACCAAGATCTACAAGACGGACGGCCACCGCCGCACCATCCTGGAGCGGGTGTCGCTGACGCTGAAGCCCGGCATCAGCTACGGCATCCTCGGGATCAACGGCGCCGGCAAGTCGACCACGATGCGCATGATCGGCGGCACCGAGGAGCCGACGAGCGGCAAGATCAAGCGGGCGCTTCGCGTGTCCTGGCCGCTCGGCTTCGGCGGCGGCTTCCACCCGATGATGACCGGCCGGGACAACGTGATCTTCGTGGCGCGGGTCTACGGCGAGGACCCGAAGCGCGTGCTCGACTACGTCGAGGATTTCTCCGAGCTCGGCAGCTACCTCGACGTGCCGATCCGGACCTACTCCTCGGGTATGGGCTCCCGCCTCGCCTTCGGCATGAGCATGGCAATCCCGTTCGACTGCTATCTCATCGACGAGGTCACGGCGGTGGGCGACGCGCGCTTCCAGCGGCGCTGCTCCGAGGTCTTCGCCGAACGCCGCAAGTCCGCCGACGTGATCATGGTGTCCCACTCCATGGAGACCATCCGCGAATGGTGCACGCAGGGTATCGTCCTGATCAACGGCCG
>CAZZZJ010000327.1:0-4564 GCA_964658355.1 Beijerinckiaceae bacterium | reverse complement strand
AACCGGGACGGTTCAGTCCTTGGCGCGCTCGACGTAGGCGCCGTCGGCGGTCATCACGACGATGCGGGTTCCGGCGGCGATGTGCGGCGGCACGGTGGTGCGCACGCCGTTCGAGAGGGTGGCCGGCTTGTAGGAGGACGAGGCGGTCTGCCCCTTCATCGCCGGCTCGGTCTCGGCGACCTCGAGGACCACGCGCTGCGGCAGCTCGATGGTCAGCGCGACGTTGTTATACTGCGAGACCATCACCGCCATGCCCTCCTGAAGGTAGGGGGCGGAATCGCCGACGACGTCGGCCGGGACGGCGATCTGCTCGTAGCTCTCCGGGTTCATGAAGTGGAACCCCTCGCCGTCGCTGTAGAGGAAGGTGTGCTCCTTGTCCTCGACGAAGGCGCGCTCGACCTGCTCGGTGGTGCGGTAGCGCTCCGACACCTTTACCCCATCGGTGATGCGGCGCATGTCGAGCTGCGTCACCGGGGTGCCCTTGCCGGGATGGATGTTCTCCGCGAACAGGATCACGTAGAGCTTGCCGTCCTTCTCGACGACGTTGCCCTTGCGGAGGGTAGAGGCGATCACCTTCACGGGGTCAGGTCCTGCGTTGACAAGGCGGGGTTCGCGCGCCTAGCGCGGTGCCCCGCGGGAGAGGCATATCCCTCGAGAGCGATATCGGGCTCCGGCACTATCCTATCCGCGGCCCGGTTGCCAGCCGCGCAGAGATCGGGCCGTTGGGAGCGCGCGTGATGGAAGCCGGAAACGTCCGACCCGTCGATCGCGGAGCCCCCCGGTGACGGCGGGCCCCTCCCCGTGGTGGGCGCCGCACCGGCATGCCGACCGGCGCCCGCTGCTGATGCTGCGCAACCGCATCGCCGCGCGCGTTCGCGACCACTTCGCGGCCCGCGACTTCGTCGAGGTCGAGGCGGCCTGCCTCCAGGTCTCGCCGGGCAACGAAGCGCACCTCTCCGCATTCGCCACCGAGGTGATCGCCGCGGACGGGTCGCGGATGCCGCTGTATCTCCACACCTCGCCGGAATTCGCCTGCAAGAAGCTGCTGGCAGCCGGCGAACCACGGCTGTTCAGCCTCGGCCACGTCTTCCGCAACCGCGAGCGCGGACCGCTGCACCATCCCGAATTCACAATGCTCGAATGGTATCGCGCGGGCGAGCCCTACGCCGCGCTGATGGTCGACTGCGCCGACCTGCTGCGGCTCGCGGCCGAGGCGGGCGGCGTCTCGCATCTCGCCTGGCGCGGGCGCAGCTGCGACCCCTTCGCCGATCCCGAGCGGCTGACCCTGGCCGACGCCTTCCATCGCCATGCCGGGATCGACCTTCTCGCCACGCTGTCCTCCGAGGGCGAGACCGACCGCGAAACGCTCGCCGCCGCCGTGACCGGGGCCGGTCTGCGCGTCGCTGCCGACGATACCTGGGCCGACCTGTTCAGCCGCGTGCTGGTGGCGCGGATCGAGCCGCATCTCGGGCAGGGGCGCCCGACGATCCTCTGCGCGTACCCGGTGAGCGAGGCGGCCCTGGCCCGTCGCAGCGCCGACGATCCGCGGGTCTCGGAACGGTTCGAGCTCTATGCCTGCGGGGTCGAGCTCGCCAACGCCTTCGGCGAACTGACCGACGCCACCGAGCAGGGCCGTCGATTCGAGGTCGAGATGGCGGAGAAGCAGCGCGTCTACGGCGAGACCTATCCGATCGACGCAGACTTCCTCGATGCGCTGGCCGTGATGCCGGAGGCCTCGGGCTGTGCTTTGGGCTTCGACCGGCTGGTGATGCTGGCCGCCGGCGCACCGCATATCGAGGACGTGATCTGGACCCCCGTGGCGGGTGGGGCTCGATGAATCGCCCCCTGCGCAGCCCGGACGCGCTTGCCGCCGCAGGCCTCATCTCGGCCGCCGACCTGCCGGCGCTGCGAGCGGTGGCCGCGCGCTACGCCGTCTCGATCACGCCCGACATGGCGGAACTGATCGACGGAGACGATCCGAACGATCCGATCGGGCGGCAATTCGTGCCGCGGGCCGAAGAAATCGTCACGACGCCCGATGAACGGGCGGACCCGATCGGCGATGCCGTCCATGAGAAGGTGCCGGGTCTCGTCCACCGCTACCCGGACCGGGTGCTGCTGAAGCCGCTGCACGTCTGCCCGGTCTATTGCCGCTTCTGCTTCCGCCGCGAAGTGGTGGGACCGGAGGGCGCCGGGACGCTGGCTCAGGCGGAACTCGATGCGGCGCTCGCCTACATCGCCGCCGATCCGGCGATCTGGGAGGTGGTGCTGACCGGCGGCGATCCGTTCGCGCTCTCGCCCCGGCGGCTGTCGGACATCGCCGAGCGACTCGGCGCCATCGCCCACGTCAAGGTGCTGCGCATCCACACCCGCGTGCCGCTGGTGAGCCCTGCCCTGGTGACGAATGACCTGGTCGCCGCGCTGAAGGGTTTCGGCCGTGCGGTGTTCGTGGCCCTGCACGCCAACCATGCCCGCGAGTTCACCGCCGCCGGGCAGGCGGCCTGCGCAAAGCTCGTCGATGCCGGAATCCCGATGGTGAGCCAGACCGTGCTGCTCGCCGGGATCAACGACGACGCGGCGGCGCTGGAGGCGCTGATGCGGCGCTTCGTCGAGAACCGGATCAAGCCGTACTACCTGCACCACGGCGACCTGGCGCCCGGGACGGCGCACCTGCGCACCAGCCTCGATGCGGGGCAGGCGCTGATGCGGACGCTGCGCGGCCGCCTCTCCGGCCTCGCCCAGCCGACCTACGTCCTCGATATTCCCGGCGGCCACGGCAAGGTCCCGGTGGGCCCGGGCTACGTCGGCACGGACCGGGCCGGCACCCGGATCACCGATCCGAACGGCGGCGTCCACGCCTATCCGCCGAAGGCCAACGGAGACGAGAGGCCGTGACGATGCGCAGGCTCTGGGGGCGGGCCAACTCCGTCAACGTGCAGAAGGCCCTGTGGGGCCTCGACGAATCCGGCCTCGCCTACGACCGCGTCGAGGCCGGCGGCGCGCACGGCGTCGTCGCCGACCCGGCCTACCGCGCGATGAACCCGAACGGGCTGGTGCCGGTGCTCCAGGAGGACGGCTTCGTGCTCTGGGAGTCGAACGCGATCCTGCGCTATCTCGCCGACGGGGCGGCCGGCGCCCTGGCCCTGCCCGACGACCGGCGCGAGCGGGCGCAGGTCCAGCAATGGCTCGACTGGCAGGCGACGAGCTTCACCCCGGCGATGCGCGACGCCTTCTGGCAGCTCTACCGCGCCGCGCCGGACGCCCGCGACCATGCGCTGATCGCGGACTCGCTCGCCCGCTCCGAGGCCCTGGCCGCGATCCTCGACCGGCACCTCGAAGGCCGCGCCTTCGTGATCGGCGAGCGCTTCTCGATCGCCGACATCGCGCTGGGCTGCGCCGCGCATCGCTGGCTCGCCTTGCCGGCGGAGCGCGTCGAGCGGCCGGAGATCCGGCGCTGGTACGCGGCATTGTCGCGCCGGCCGGCCGCCGCCCGGATCTTCGCTGAGCCGATCAGCTGACCTCACCGAACGGACGTCGCGCCTTGCCCGACGCCCCCTGCGACCCACCTTGGGCGTCAGACAGCCCGCCCGGAGACCGCACCCTGATGGCCCTCGATCCGACTCTGCGCGACGCCCTCTCCGCGGTCACCGTGGCGAGCCTCGCCCGCGCCCTGGCGCGTCGCGGCCTCCCGGCCTGCTCGCTCTCCGGACTGTCGGGGACTCAGGCCGCCGTAGGACCGGCGGTGACGTTGCGGATGATCCCGGCGCGGGGCGCGGTGCCGCGCTCGCTCGCCGAGGCGATCGAGGCGGTGCCCGAAGGGGCGGTCGTCGTGGTCGATACCGGACGCTCCGGCGTGCCCCTCCCCTTCGGCGCGATCCTGGCCGCGCGGCTCGCCGCGCGCGGTGCCGCCGGGCTCGTCACGGACGGGTCGCTCGCGGCCGAGAGCGGGCTTGCCGTCTGGGACGCGGCGACGAAACTGGGTGACGGCGCGCTGCACCTCGCGGGCTCGGACGAGCCGATCGCCTGTGCGGGTGCCGCGGTACATCCGGGCGACATCGTCGTCGGCGGCCCGGACGGCGTGGTCGTGATTCCCGCCGACATCGCCGAGGCGGTGGCCCTGGAGGCCGTGGAGCAGCAGCGCCTCGACCTCTGGCTGACCCGCGAGGCGGAAAAGGGCGCGAGTCTCGCCACCCTGCTGCCGCCGGATGCGGCAACCCTGGCGCGCTTCGAGGCGGAGACGAAGGCCTGAGCGACGAAACGCATCAGAGCGCGCGCCGATGTTCTTCCCGCTTTCGAAGGTGATCTTCTTCCTGATCACCCCCTCGAACCTGTTCATCCTCGTCGGCTTGGCCGGCATCGTGCTGACGCTCGCGACCGCGCGGCGGAGGCTTGGTGCCGGGCTGAGCGCCTTCGGGTTGCTCGGCCTGCTGGCTGGCGGCCTCTCGCCGCTCGCGTCCTGGGCGGTGCTGCCGCTCGAGCAGCGTTTTCCGGCCTTCGCGGACGATCGCCCGCCCGACGGCATCATCGTGCTCGGCGGCGGGATCGAGGCCGGCTTGTCGGCCGG
>CAZZZJ010000326.1:1526-4569 GCA_964658355.1 Beijerinckiaceae bacterium | reverse complement strand
CGGGAAGGTCCCAGGCGAGGACGCTGCCGGACTGCGTCATCGCCCGCGTCAGCGCCACCCGCTCCGGCACCGACATCCCCCGCAGGAACACCGCCATGGCGAAGGCCGCCGCCTGGCCCTCGCCGACCCGCCCGTCGGTCAGGCCGGCGATGAAGTCGGCGATCTCCGCGGCATCGAGCGATTTCCCGTCACGCTTGTTCCGGATAGTTTCCTGCGGAAGCCTCATGCGTCGTCCTTCGGTAGCGTGCCCTTCGGCGCCGCATTCCCCCGGGCGGCCATCAGCACGCCGAACAGGCTGCTGGCGCCCAGCCTGAAGGTGGCGGGGCTTACCCAGCCCGGCCCCATGATCCGGTCGGCCAGGCTGAGATAGTCGTCGGCATCGGCGAGGCTCCGCAGGCCACCCGAGACCTTCAGGCCGCCCCGTCCCGCCTCGCGGATCGCGGCGAGCATGGTCTCCGCCGCGGCCGGCGTTGCCGAGACCATGCTCTTGCCGGTGGAGGTCTTGATGAAGTCGGCCCCAGCCGCGAGCGCCAGCCGGCTCGCGGCGGCGATGGCCTCGTGGGCGTGCAGCTCGCCGGTCTCGAGGATCACCTTGAGGCAGGCCTTGGGACAGACCTCGCGGACCGCCTCGACCAGGATGCGGGCCGTCTCCGCGTCGCCGCGCAGGAATGCCTTGTACGGCAGG
The DNA here is from genome assembly GCA_964658355.1 of Beijerinckiaceae bacterium. Classification (GTDB taxonomy): domain Bacteria; phylum Pseudomonadota; class Alphaproteobacteria; order Rhizobiales; family Beijerinckiaceae; genus Methylobacterium. The sequence continues at coordinate 3,884 of CAZZZJ010000326.1, read as the reverse complement.
ACGAGGTCGATCTCGTGAGCGCCGTCGCGCAGGGCCTCGGCCGTGTCGTCGACGGCACGGTCCACGTCCTCGGCCCCGGCGGGGAAGTTGATCACCGTGGCGATCCGCACCGTCCCGCCCGTGAGCACGCGTGCGGCCTGATGCACGAATTGCGGCCAAACGCAGATGGCCGCGACGCCGCCTGCGCGGGCATCGCGACAGAGCGCGTCGATCTGCGTGGTCGTGCAGGTGTCGCCGAGGTCCGTCAGGTCGAGGAGCGCAAGGGCACGCCGGGCGATCGAGGCGGGATCGAAGGTCGGGTCTGTCATGCGGGCGGGCTTTCGAAGACGCCGAGGCTCATGGATCGGCCGCGGGCAGGCCGGCGACGAAGGTGCGGATCAACCGGACGAGGTCGTCGGCCGCGTCGGCCGCCGCCTGCTTGGTCTCGGCGTGATGCGGATCGCCGTCTCCGATACCGGCCGCGCGGTTCGTCACCACCGATACGGCGGCGACGGGCAGGCCCAGAAAGCGGGCGAGGATCACCTCCGGCACCGTCGACATGCCGACGAGGTCGGCGCCGAGCAAGCCCGCCATGCGGACCTCGGCCGGCGTCTCGAACGACGGGCCCGAGAACCAGGCATAGACGCCCGCGGGCAGGGCGATGCCGCAGGCCGCCGCCGCCGCGTCGAGCCTGGCGTTCAGGGCGGGATCGTAGGCCCGCGTCATCGGGACGAAGCGGGCGTCGCTCGGCTCGCCGACCAGCGGGTTCATGCCCGACAGATTGATGTGGTCGGACAGCCGCACGAGGCTTCCGGGGCCGGCATCCGGCATCAGCGAGCCGGAGGCGTTGGTGAGCAGCAGGCACGAAGCTCCGAGCGCCTGCACCGCAGCGATCGGCACGCGCATCGCGCCGGCATCCCCGTGCTCGTAGGCATGCGCCCGGCCCTCGAGCACCAGCACCGGACGCCCCGCGAGCGCCCCGCGATGCAGCCGCCCGCGATGACCGCTGACGCCGGCGCCCGGAAATCCGGGAATCTCGGCGTAAGGCAGCGAGACCGCATCCGCGAGTCCGTCCGCGAGGCCGCCGAGCCCGGTGCCGGCGACGATGGCGCAGGCATAGGGACCGGCGAAGCCCGCCGCGCGTAACGTGTCGACCGCCTCACTCACCGAGCGTCTCCGGGCCGAAGGAGGCCGGAAGCAACGCGTCGAGGGTGAAGCTGCGCTCGACCCCTCCCGGCCCCGCCGCGTGGATCGCCGTTTCGGGCGCGCCGAACTCGCGGATGCGCTGCCGGCAGGCGCCGCAGGGGGTGACCAGGCCGCTGCCGTCGCCGAGCACCAGGATCTCGCGGATGCGCCGGCCGCCGGCCAGGATCATCGCGGCGATCGCGCCGGCCTCCGCGCAGGTGCCGACCGGGTAGGCCGCGTTCTCGACGTTGCAGCCCGCATGGATCGCGCCGTGCTCGTCGCGCAGCGCCGCACCCACCGCGAAGCGCGAGTACGGCGCGTGCGCCCGGGCGCGGGCCGCTACGGCGGCGTCGAACAGGGCGGCGAGATCGAGAGGGGAAGGGCCCGGCATTCCCGATCTTTGGCACCGGCCGTGCCGGGCTGTCGAGGGGTGGTCGAAGGGCGGGTCGAAGGGCTGCCGAGGCATGTCGTGATGCCCGCTGCCGGCTTCCCCTTCGCGAGAGCGCGCTCTAGAACCCTCGGCACGATTGTCATCACCCGGGGACGACGATGCTGGGCCGGTACGAGCGCGGAGCGGGGGGCGAGGCGGTGGTCGCCTACGGCGACGGTACGATGCGGGTGGTCAAGCCCGGCGCCTTCGTGCGCTGCGCCACCACCGGCGTGCCGATCCTGCTCGACGATTTGCGCTACTGGAGCGCGGTTCGCCAGGAAGCCTATGCCACGCCCGATGCGGTGATGGAGCGGCTGAAGCAGACCGGCCGCCCGTAGGCCCGATCAGGCATCGCGGCGTTCCAGCAACTCGATGCGGACGCCGTCCGGGCCGTCGATGAAGGCGATCCGCAGGCCCGGCCGCATCACCTTCGTCTCGACGAGCACCGTGACGCCGCGAGCCCGCAGGTCGGCCAGCGTCGCGTCGATGTCCGCGACGCCCAGGCCGATATGCTCGATGCCGAGATGCGGCGCCCTTGCGGGGGGCGTCAGGTCGGCCGGCGCCTGCTCGATGAACACCGTGAGCCCGCCGAGATCGAGCACGACCCGGCTCAGCGGCGTGCCTTCGCGGCGAACCTCCCGCGCGGCGAGCTTGTCGACGTAGAAGGCGGCCGCCGCGACCGGATCGGGGCTGCGCAGGTGGACGTGGTCGATCTGGAAGTCCATGGGGCCTGCCGTCGCTCAGAGCATCGAGGTCGCAGCGTG
>CAZZZJ010000326.1:0-1516 GCA_964658355.1 Beijerinckiaceae bacterium | reverse complement strand
CCCCGCTGCTCTAAAGGAGGGACCGGTCGAGTCGGATGATCCGGCACGGGTCGCCGGCGCTTGCGGCCGGTGCGTGGGGTGCACGGATCAGCAGCGCCTCGGCCCGGCCGAGCACCGCCAGCATCGACGAATCCTGGCGCGTTTCCGGATGCGCCACCGGCAGCCGGTCCGGCGCCGTGTCGAGCACGGCGCGCATGAAGTCCTGCCGGCCGTCATTGGCCGCGAGGTCGCGGCCCAGCGTCGCCGGCTCGCTGTGATCGGCCCCGGCGCGGGGATCGCCGAGCAGCGCACGGACCGCCGGCACCACGAAGAGCAGCCCGCAGACGATCGACGAGACCGGGTTTCCGGGCAGCCCGATCACCAGCATCCGCCCGAGATGCCCGTGCATCAGCGGTTTGCCGGGGCGGAGCGCCACCCGCCAGAAGCCGAGTTCCAGCCCCTCGGCGGCGAGCGCCGTCTGAACGAGGTCGTGGTCGCCGACCGACGCGCCGCCGAGCGTCACCAGGAGGTCGACCTCCGCCGAGCGCGCCTGAGCGAAGGCAGCCTTCAAGGCCTGCAGGGAATCGCCGGCGATGCCGACGTCGATCGCCTCGGCGCCGGCGGCATTCACCAGGGCGGCGAGCGCCAGCGCGTTCGAGGCGACGATCTGGTCCCAGGCCGGCACCTCCCCCGGCTGCACCAGCTCGTCGCCGGTGGCGAGGATCGCGACGCGGGGTCTGCGCCGCACGGCGACCCTTGCGTGGCCGGCGGCGGCCGCCAGCGCGAGGCGACGCGCGTCGAGGGTATCGCCTGCGGTCAGCAGCACGTCGCCCTCGGAGAAATCCAAGCCGGCGCGGCGGATGAACTTTTGCGCGGTCACCGCCTCTCGAACGTGGATGGTTTCGCCGTCGGCCTTCGCGTTCTCCTGGATCAGGATCCCGTCGGCGCCCTCGGGGACGGGGGCGCCGGTGAAGATCCGCACGGTCTCGTCGCGGCCGATGGTGCCGGAGAAACCGTGGCCGGCGGCGCTCGTGCCGACCAGATGCAGGGCCGCACCGACCGGGGCGTCGGCCGCCCGCACGGCGTAGCCGTCCATGGCGGAGGCCGGGAAGGGCGGCTGCGTGCGGGTGGCGACGATGTCGGCCGCCAGCGTGCGGCCGGCGGCGACCGCGAGCGCGACCTCCTCGGCCGCGACGGGTGCGGGCACGCTCGCAAGGATGCGCGACAGCGCCTCGGCGACGGGAATCAGGCCGCTCACGCGAAACCCCTCGGCCCGGCATCCGCGACGGGTTTCGCCCTCCCTCCTCCGCGGGGCGGGGTGGGCCTCGCGTCGGCGAGGGCCGAGCAAGGGGAGCGCGTCGTCCGGAGAAGTCGCTCCCCTCTCCCGACCCGCTTCGCGGGACACCCTCGTCCAGAGAGGGGGGAAGGTATGACGATCGCGCCGATCACCGCCCGTCCTCCGCCCGGTATGCTCCGGAGCGGCCGCCGTCCTTGGCGAGCAGGCGGATGCCCTCGATCCGCATGCCGCGGTCGGCGG
>CAZZZJ010000325.1:0-4570 GCA_964658355.1 Beijerinckiaceae bacterium | reverse complement strand
TACCGGCGAGGACGACATCATCCGCGTCGAGGATATCTACGGACGCTGAGGCGGACGTCCGGCCGGCCATCGCGGTCGATCCGGCAGCCATGCGCGCCGGCAGGGACCGCATCGATGCCGTGAGCGGGCCGGCGGATCAGTCGCGCAGCATCGCGATCCAGGAGGAGACCGGATCGACGACGTAGGCGGCGACCGAGGCCGCCCAGGCGCGGGCACGCGCCGGCAGGGACCGCGCTCCGCGTCCGGCCTCGCCGTCGCCGGTCCGGGCGGTCATCAGGGCCGCCACGACGGCGTCCTCGCGCTCCTGGCATTCGTCGAGGGCGTTGCGCTGCGAACCGGCTCGCCCCTGGGCCGGCGACTGATGCGCGTAGGCCTCCCGCACGCAGCTCCGCCACGCCTGCTCCAACGCCGCCGGGTCGGACGCAAGCGGCGCCTGCTCGGCCGCGCAGGGCAGGACGTTCCACGGCGAGACGCTCCAGCTCAGGGCGCTCAAAGTCAGGACCACGGTGAGGACGGGTATCCGCATGTTTGCGGTATCGCCGATCCGGGGCCGTTTCGGCAAGAACGAAGCGGCAACACGATCGTGTTCTCCGCACCCTGTCGCGCCGCGATGCCGATCCATGGGATGCGAAGCGCGCGGCCTCGCCACCGAGCGCCTGCCGGCGCACGGTTCCCGCCGGATTTCGCACGCCATTCGCACGCGTCGGCCGGCCGCTTAGGGGCGGATTAACCAAACGCGCGCTCAATACGGATCAGTCGCCGTTCTCTCGATCCCTGCATGGCCGAGCCCATCGGCCGGTCCGTCACCCGCCGATCCGTCGCGGGCGACGGCCGGACGGCGCGCGGCCGCGGGCGCCGCCTAGCCTTCGAGTCGAGTCCGCATGCCTCATCACCTGCGTTCCACCTGCGGACCCATGCGGATCGGCCGTCGTCGGCAGGCACGCAGCCATCCGAACCTCCGCTCCGCGCTCGCCGCCCTGCTCTGCCTCGTCACCCTCGGCGGCGTGCCGCCGGGCGATCGGACGATGCCGGCGCCGCAGGACGCGAACCTCCAGGCCCGGACCGCCGCGTCGCCCGCCCTCGCGGCCCTCCTCGATCCCCGGCCGATGCTGGCACCGGAGGCGCGCGCGGACCTTCGGGGCGTGCCGCTGGGCGCGGCAGCTTTCGCCCTTCCCGCGCCCCTCGCGACAGCCCGGGTCGCCGCGCCGGTCGCGACGCTCGCGGCCGCCGTCCCCGTCACGCCGCCCGCGCGGCCGGCGGAGATCGTTCGGCAGGCCCAGATCGTGCCGCTGCCGCTGGCCCGTCCCGCGGACCTGCTCCCCACCCCCGCACCGCAGCGCCTCGCCCTGCGCCGGGCCCCGCGCCGGATGCCGGAGGCGGCGCCGGCGCCCACCGCCGAGACGCCCTCGTTCTTCGAGGAGCTGTTCGCCGCGCGGAAGGAATCCGGCCCGGGGCTGGCCTACGCCGCCCTGGAAAGCCCGACCCTCGACCGGTCGCGCGGCCGCCTGTTCCCCGCCCCGGACGCGGGCGCGGGCGCGGCGATCTACGATATCAGCGCCCGCACCGTCCGCCTGCCGAGCGGCGAGGTGCTGGAAGCCCATTCGGGGCTCGGCGCCAGCATGGACCACCCGGGCTACGTGCACCTGCGGATGCGCGGCTCGACCCCGCCGGGCACCTACGACCTCACCGAGCGCGAGGCCCTGTTCCACGGCGTGCGGGCGATCCGGCTCAACCCCGTGGGCGGCAGCGCCGCGATCCACGGCCGCGACGGGCTTCTCGCCCACACCTACATGCTCGGGCCGAGCGGCGCCTCGAACGGCTGCGTGTCGTTCCGCAACTACGACCGCTTCCTGCAGGCGTTCCTCCGCGGCGAGGTCCGGCGCCTCGTGGTGGTGGCCGGCCGCGGAGACGGCCCCGCCCGCTTCGCCGAGAGCCGCTGACCGGCTCCGCCCGCGCGTCGCAGATCCGCCACACCCGGCGACGATGCCCGAAAGCCGGATTGACGCGCGGTCCGTCCGGGACGCACCTTGCCCGTGACGGTTCCTCATCGAGGATCAAAAGGGAACGCGGTGGGGGCAGGTCTCGCGAGGGCCTTTCCGAAGCCGCGGCTGCCCCCGCAACTGTAAGCGGCGAGCCTTCCACCAACCCAGTCACTGGATGAGCTTCATCCGGGAAGACGGTGGCGGGCGACGACCCGCGAGCCAGGAGACCTGCCGTCAGTCGTGGTCACACGCGAAGCGCGTCGGGCGGGGTGCCCCGGCGGGTGTCGAAGCCGCCTGCCGTCCGAGGGACGGGATGGTGGATCGGCCTCGTTCGCGGTGACGTGCCACGTGAGCGTCGCCCGAGGTCCCGTGTCCGCATCCCTTTCCCCGCCATCCCTGCGAAGTCTGCTCGTTCTCGCCTGCGCCGCCGGACTTTCGCCGCAGGTCGTCCATGCCCAGCAGGCCGAGGCCAGCCTCGCCGAGATCTCCGTGACGGCCGACGATCCCGCGCCGGCCGCACCGACGCCTGCGGCCAGCGCCGGCTACGTCGGCGGCATCACCGGCATCGGCGGCGCGGCGCGCACCGTCGACTCGGCGAGCGGCGGGATCATCTCGGGTGCGGCGATCAACAGCCGCCCGATCACCCGGCCGGGTGAGGTGCTGGAGTCGGTGCCGGGCCTGATCGTCACGCAGCACTCGGGGGAGGGCAAGGCCAACCAGTTCTTCCTGCGCGGCTTTAACCTCGATCACGGCACCGACATCGCGATCGACGTCGACGGCATGCCGGTGAACATGCGCACCCACGCGCACGGGCAGGGCTACGCCGACATCAACTTCCTGATCCCCGAGCTCGTCGGCGCGGTGGAGTTCCACAAGGGACCGTACTTCGTCCGCGACGGCGACTTCGCCTCCGCCGGCTCCGTGCGGATCGACTATCTCGACACCGTCGCGCAGAACGTCGCGCTGACGTCCTTCGGCTCGTTCGGCTACGCGCGGGGGCTCACCATCGCCTCGGCGCCGCTCGGCCAAGGCAACCTGCTCGTAGCCGGCGAGGCGCAGGCCTATAACGGCCCCTGGGACGTGCCGGACGCGCTCCGCAAGGTGAACGGCGTCGTCCGCTACAGCCAGGGCACGGCGCTCGACGGGTTCTCGGTCACCGGCATGGCCTATGCCAGCCGCTGGACCGCGACCAACCAGATCCCGGTCCGCGCCGTCACGGACGGGATCATCGGCCGCTACGGCACGCTGAACCCGACCGACGGCGGCGACAGCAGCCGGTTCTCGCTGTCCGCTCGCTGGAGCGGCACCGACGACACCGGAATCACGCGGGCCTCGGTCTACGTGATCCGCCAACAGCTCAACCTGTTCAACGACTTCACCTACTTCCTCAACGACCCGGTCAACGGCGACCAGTTCCACCAGCTCGACCAGCGCATCCTCGGCGGCGGCGAGGTGAGCCACGTGTTCCAGGGTGCGCTGTTCGGGCTGCCGATGGAGAACGAGGTCGGCGTGCAGACCCGCACCGACTCGATCCGCGTCGGGCTGTCCAACACCACGAACCGCCAGTTCCGCTCCAGCGTCCTCGACGACCGGGTGCTGGAGGCGAGCGGGGCGTTCTACGTCGACAACCGCGTGCGCTGGACCGACTGGCTGCGCACCAGCGCGGGCTTCCGCGCCGACGCCTACCATGCCGACGTGGTCTCCGACACGGCGGCCAATTCCGGGCGTGCGCGGGACGGAATCGTCAACCCGAAGCTCGGGCTGGTGCTGGGACCCTGGTCCGACACCGAACTCTACGTGAACTACGGCGGCGGCTTCCACTCCAACGACGTGCGCGGCGTCACCGCCACCATCGATCCCACGAGTTCGCTGTTCAACACGACGCGCTCGCCGTTCCTCGTACCCTCGACCGGCTACGAAGTCGGGATCCGCAACCGCTCGATCGCCGGGCTCGAGACGGCGGTCGCCCTGTTCCGCCTCGACTTCGCGTCGGAGAACCTGTTCCAGGGCGACACCGGCACCACCGAGCCGAGCCGCCCGAGCCGCCGCTTCGGCGTCGAGTGGACCAACCGCTACGCGGTCACGCCCTGGCTGAAGCTGGAGGGCGACCTGACCGTCACCAACGCCCGGTTCTCGGACGTCGACCCCGTGGGCAACCGCATCCCCGAGGCGCCGACCACGATCGCGTCGGCCGGCTTCACCTTCGGCGAGGGTCCGGGTTGGTTCGGCGCGATGCGGCTGCGCTATTTCGGCCCGCGCCCGCTGATCGAGGACAACACGGTGCGCTCGAAGCCGACGGCGCTCCTGAACGGCCGCGTCGGCTACCTGTTCGAGAACGGACTGAGCCTGTCGCTCGACGTGCTGAACCTCACGAACGCCAAATCGGACCAGATCACCTACTCTTACGTCTCGCGCCTTCCCGGCGAGGCGGCCGACGGTGTCGCCGACCGGCATTTCCATCCGGTCGAGCCCACCGCGGTGCGGTTGACGTTGGCGGGGCGGTTTTAGCGCACAGGCCCGGTGAAATCGGCGGCGCACGGTTCTGCCGCATTGACGGGGCGCCGAGCGCGGTCCTAGGCGTGTCGTCA
>CAZZZJ010000324.1:1965-4571 GCA_964658355.1 Beijerinckiaceae bacterium | reverse complement strand
AGGCCACTCCCGAAGGAGCGGCCCGAAGTCTAGGGAGGAAACGCCCAAGAAGGGCAGCAGGACCGCGACGCCATCGCCGTCCCGCGATGCACAATCTGATCCTCTGAATCGGAAATGCAAGTGGGTTCGGTCAGTGACACTGTCGTTTCTCGCTCCCGCGCGCCTGTCGGTCGATGCATGTGCTGTAAATGTCGCAGGGCCGATCGCCCGATCTTCACCGTTCGACGGAAGCGAGCGGAGAGGTCGAACACCGGCAAGGTACTGATGTAAAACACGTTTCGATCCACGCAGTCGCCACGCTGGAGGGGACGGGATTTCAGCCGCCTGTTCGTCGTCCCATGCGGGACGATTTCGGTCCACGCTCTAGCTGAATCGATACGGTCCCAGGCCGGGGGCCCCGCGGGGACGATGCGACGACATGGCGATTCACGAAAAGCGATTTCGGGTTCTGAACGATGTCGCACCGCGGGAGGACGCGTCCTACGTCCTGTACCTGCTGCAGCAGGCCAACCGCGCGCATCACAATCCGGCCCTCGAATTCGCGATCGAGGAAGGCAACCGCCTCGGGCTTCCGGTGGTGGCCTGCTTCGGACTGCTCGACGGCGCAAACGGTTTTCCCGAGGCCAACGCCCGGCACTACGCCTTCCTCCTCCAGGGGCTCGCCGACGCGAAGATGGGCCTGGAGAAACGCGGCGTCGGCTTCGTCATGCGCAAGGCCTCGCCCGCTGAGATCGCCATCGACCTCGCGCGGGACGCGGCGCTTCTCGTCCTCGACCGCGGCTACCTCGCGATCCAGAAGCGCTGGTACGGCGAGATCGCGAAGGCGGTCGAGGCCCGGATCGTCCAGGTCGAGGGCGACGTGGTGGTGCCGGTGGAGGTCGCCTCCGCCAAGCACGAATTCGCCGCCCGAACGCTTCGCCCCAAGCTCCACAAGCTCTGGGACGACTTCCTGCAGCCCCTGGCCGCGCGCACCGTGAAGCACAAGGCCGATGGGCTGAAGCTGACGAGCGAGGTCGACGTGTCCGATCCGCGGAAAGTGCTGGCCGGCATGACCCTCGATACCGAGGTCGCGCCCGTGAAGCGCTTCGTCGGCGGCGAGACGCAGGCGCGCCGGAGGCTGAAAGCGTTCCTCGCCGACGGGCTTTCCGGCTACGGCAACGGCCGCAACAGGCCGGAGGCGGCGGCGGCCTCGCACATGAGCCCGTACCTGCATTTCGGCCAGATCTCGCCGGTCGAGATCGCCCTCGCGGTGCGCGCGGCCAAGAGCGGGGACGGCGACGATCGCGGGGCCTACCTCGAGGAGCTGATCGTCAGGCGGGAACTCGCCGCCAACCATGTCCACTACACCGACGGCTACGACGACTACGCCAAGGCTGTGCCGGACTGGGCGAAGAAGACCCTGGCCGAGCAGGCGCAGGATCCCCGGCCCCATCGCTACACCGAAGCGCAGCTCGCGGCGGGCAAGACCCACGACGTCTACTGGAACGCCGCGCAGGCCGAGATGCGCGAGACCGGGTACATGCACAACCAGTTGCGCATGTACTGGGGCAAGAAGATTCTCGAATGGTCGCCCTCCGCTCAAGTCGGCTTCGAGCGGACGCTGCGGCTCAACAACCGCTACTTCCTCGACGGCCGCGATGCGAACTCGTTCACCAACGTGGCCTGGGTCTACGGCCTGCACGACCGCCCCTGGGCGCGCCGCAAGGTCTTCGGCACCGTGCGCTACCAGAGCGAAAATTCGCTCCGGAAGTTCGATGCCAAGTCCTACGTGAAGACGGTCGAGCGGCTCTGCGCGGCGGAGAAATAGCCGCCGCGCCCCTCGCGGCGTGGCCCGCTCCTCGCTAAGGCACGTCGGCTCATGCAGGCCCGCTCACGCAGGCTCGCCGAGTCGACCATGCCCCGTTCGTGTCGAGTCCCCGCGAAATGCCGCCCCGTTTCCGCACCCGCGCCTCGATCGCGCGCCTGCGCAGCGCCTCCATCGGCGCCTATCCGCTCTGGCGGGGACGCTTGCTGTTCCTGTTCGGCGGCATCTGCGTCGGCCTCGCCGCGGTGCTGATGGCGCGTTGCGCCGATGCGGCGCAGGCCGGCTTCAAGGCCCTGGTCGGCGTGTCGTCGCTGCTGGCCCTCGTGGTCACGCCCGCGGGCTTCGCATTGGCGGCCCTGCTGGCGCGAACGGCGTTCCCGAACTCTCAGGGTTCCGGGATCCCTCAGGTCATCGCCGCGCGTCACACCCGCGATCCCGGTTTTCGCCACCGCCTGATCTCGCTCCGCGTCGCCTTCGGCAAGATCGTGGTGATGACGCTGGGACTCGCCTGCGGCGCATCCTCGGGCCGCGAGGGGCCGACCGTGCAGGTCGGCGCCGCGATCATGGCGGCGGTCGGCCGGCTGACGCCGGACCGGCTGCCCGGACTGATCCTCGCCGGCGGCTCGGCGGGCGTCGCGGCCGCCTTCAACACGCCGCTTGCCGGGATCGTCTTCGGGATCGAGGAACTGGGACGGGCCTACGAGCCGCGCTCGTCCGGCCTGATCGTGGCGGGGATCGTCGCGGCCGGCCTGACCTCGCTCTGGCTCGTCGGCAACTACACGTATTTCGGGACCAGCGACGT
>CAZZZJ010000324.1:0-1865 GCA_964658355.1 Beijerinckiaceae bacterium | reverse complement strand
ATGGTCGCCTACCTCGCCGGCGTGCTGCAGGCGCCGATCACCGCCTTCGTCATCGTCACCGAGATGACCCAGGATCACGCGATGATGATCCCGCTGATGATCGCGGCGGTGCTGGCCGACGCCGCCTCGAAGACGGTCTGCCGCACCGGGCTTTATCACACCCTCGCCGAGATCATGCTCGCCCGCGCCGAGCCGGCGAAGGGCGACCCGAGAATAACGGGCTGAGCGCGCGGATCTCCGGGAACGGTTGAGCTTGGCCCGCATTGATCGGTCGCTTTCCATGCCGGCCGTTCGCCGGTTCGACCCGGAGTGTTCGGCATGACCCTTCTGAAATGGGCCCTCATCTGCTTCGTCGTCTCGGTGATCGCCGGCGGCCTCGGCTTCACGGGCATCGCCTCGGGCGCCGGCTCTCTCGCCCGCATCCTGTTCGGCATCTTCCTCGTCATCGCGATCGTCATCGTGGTGATCGCCTTCGCCGTCGGGCAGGTGGTGTTCTGAGGTCCGGGTCGTGGCGTCGGAGCCGCGCGACGGCACCGTCCTGAGCGGACGGACCTGCCTCGTCACCGGCGCCACCTCCGGGATCGGCTACGAGACCGCCCTGGGGTTGGCGAAGGCCGGCGGCCGGGTCGGTATCGTGGGGCGGGATGCAGGCAAGGTCGACGCCTCGGCGCGCCGGATCGCGTCGGCGGTCCCAGGGGCGACGATCGACCGGTTCGTCGCCGACCTGTCGTCGCAGGCGGAGATCCGACGATTGGCCGGGGCGGTGCGCGCGGCGTATCCGCGCCTGGACGTCCTCGTGAACAATGCCGGCGCGATCTTCGACCGGCGGTCGGTGACGGTCGATGGATTCGAGCGAACCTGGGCGCTCGATCATCTCGGCTACGTGCTGATCACCCTCGAACTCCTCGACCTTCTGAAGGCCTCCGGCCGGCCGGGCGCGGCGTCCCGCATCGTCAACGTGGCCTCGGCCGCGCATACCCGCGGCCGCATCGCCTTCGACGACGTTCAATCGGAACGATCCTACGGTGCAATGCGGGCCTATTCCCAGGCCAAGCTCGGCAACGTGCTGTTCACCTACGCGCTGGCTCGCCGGCTCTCCGGCATGCCCGTGACGGTGAACGCCCTGCATCCCGGCGTGATCGACACCGGCTTTGCCAAGAACACCGGCGGTGCGTTCGGCTTCGCGTGGGGCCTGATCCGGCCTTTCCTCAGTACCCCCGTCGACGGCGCGCGGACCACGCTGCACGTGGCGACCTCGCCCGGGATCGAAGGCGTGAGCGGGCGTTACTTCTCGCGCAGCCGCGAGAAGACCTCGTCCGCCTACAGCCGCGACGAGGTCGTGCAGGAGCGGACCTGGAAGCTCAGCCTGGACCAGGTCGGGCAGTCGCTTTTCTAAGGGCGACGGGCCGGTCGTGCACCGGCCGGAGTCTCAGATCCGCTTTGACTCGCCCTTCCAACAACCTCCCTCATCCTGGGGGGCGCGTCAGCGACCTCGAAGGAGCCCTCCGGAGATCGCGGGACGGCTTGCGGTCTCCTTCGAGGCCCCTTGTCGAGGCGAGGGGCACCACCGGATGAGGGGATTGAGTGGGGTCGAGGGTTCGTTCGGCCAAGCAATCGAATAAACGGCTCAAGCCGGCTCTCAGCCGGACATTGCGGCGTCGCCGACCGCGCGGGCGCGCTCCCGCCCCGAGGGACGGCGCGCCTGGGCCTCGATGAAGACGCGCTTCACGGCCGGGACGCGCCGCTTCAGTTCGCGGTCGAGGCGGGTCACCGCCGTCTCCACGTCGCCCGCGCTGAGGTCGTCGGCCATGTCGAGGCTGACGTTCACGAGGATGTCGGACGGGCCCATGTGCTGGGTCAGGATC
>CAZZZJ010000323.1:3408-4579 GCA_964658355.1 Beijerinckiaceae bacterium | reverse complement strand
CCCCCCCCGCCGCTGGGTCGGTTCTTCGGTCTTGTCTTCCTGCTCGGTCCCCTCGGCCATCAGCCGACGCCTCCGAACGCGGACATGTGCCGCGCACGGTTCGCGAACCGGGATTCATGCCCTGCCCCGTCATCCCGGGGCGCCGAAGGCGAGCCCGGGATCCCGTGCCGAAGGTCGTGCTCCAGCGTGCGACGTCGGCGGCTCTGGATCCCGGGCTCTGCCGCGCAGCCCCGGGATGACGGGGCGGGGTGGGTCGGGACGCGTTTCCTCCGGCTCCGAGGACATGCCTGAAGCCGGCCATCCGCGACCGGCCCGGACACGCGGCGAACCCGCGGACGGTTCGTCGTCACCCGCCCGAGAATTCCAAGAGATACCGGCCGAGGTCGTCCAGGAAGACGGTCATCATCACGCCGAGCGAGCCGAACAGGATCAGCATGCCGATCAGCACCGAGGCCGGCACCGCGACGAAGAACACCTGGAGCTGCGGCATCAGGCGCGACAGCACCCCGAGTCCGAGGTTGAACAGGATGCCGAAGGCGATGAACGGCGAGGCGATCTGCACGCCGAGGGTGAACCCGCGGGCGATCGCCTTCAGCGCCAGCGTCGCCGCATCGCCGAAGGCCGGCACCGCCTGCGGCGGCAGCAGCGCGTAGCTCCGGGCGATCGCATCGAGCGCCACGTGGTGCAGGTCGGCCGCGAGGATCAGCGTGATCCCGAGCAGCGACAGGAAGTTGCCGACCGCCGGCTGCTGCCCGCCCTGCGACGGGTCGACGGTCATGGCGTAGGACAGGCCGAGTTGCTGCGAGATGATCAGGCCGGCCGTCTGGAGTGCGGCCAGGATCATCCGCACGGTCAGCCCGATCACCAGCCCGATCAGCGTTTCCGAGAACAGCAGCCCGACCAGCCGCGGCGCGCCGATCGCGTCGCTGCCGACCGCCAGCAGCGGCTGCACCATCGGGAACAGCAGCAGCGAGACCAGCAGGGCGAAGGACAGCCGGATGCGCGGCGAGACCGACTGCTCGCCGATGCCCGGCATCAGCATGATCAGCGTGCCGACGCGGGCGAAGGTCAGCAGGTAGGCCGACGCGATCCCGGGCAGGAGCAGGTTCATGCGGCGTCATAGCAGCCGGGCGCCCGGTTCGTCTCACTGGCCGGCGGCGATCCGGGCGGC
>CAZZZJ010000323.1:0-3398 GCA_964658355.1 Beijerinckiaceae bacterium | reverse complement strand
CGCTCATCAGCCGCCCGCCGCGATGCGGGCGGCGATGCGGGTCATGTAGCCGGCGAGCGCGTCGCCCATGAACGGCAGCATCAGAAGGAGGGCTGCGAAGACCGAGACGATCTTGGGCACGTAGATCAGGGTCTGCTCCTGGATCTGCGTCAGGGCCTGGACCAGCGAGACCACCAGCCCGACGGCGAGCGCCACCAGCATCAGCGGCCCGGCGACCTTGAGGAAGACGAAGATGCCGTCGCGCGCGACGTCGAGGATGGCGAGGCCGGTCATTTGTCCTGGGTCCTATTGCGAGCGGAACGCCCTGCCCTGTCCCCGCTGCGGGAGAGGATGAGACTCGCGGGAGCGAGGGTCCGGAGAAGGGAGCGCCGTGTCAGGAGGCGGCGCGCCCCTCTCCCGACCCGCTCCGCGGGCCACCCTCCCCCGCAGCCGGGGAGGGAAAAGGCGCTAGATCTGCATCCGCATGATCTCTTCGTAGGCCGAGATCATCCGGTCGCGCACCGCCACCATGGTCTGCAGGGCGGTCTCGCTCTCGGCCACGGCGGTGACCACGTCCACCACGTTGGCCTTGCCCGCGGCCACCGCCATGCCCTGCGCGTCCGCCTTGCGCCCGGCATCGCCGACGCCGTCGAGCGCCTGGCCGAGGAGCTGGGTGAAGTCGCTGCCCGTGCCCTGCGTCGGCTGGATCTTCGGCGCGCCCTTGAGACCGCCGATGTTCTGGACGGCCGCGTAGGCGCCGGCCGCGAAGTTGCTGCTGGCCATGATCGCCTACTTCAGGATTTCGAGGGTGCGGGAGATCATCTTCCGCGTGGTGGTGACCATGTTGAGGTTCGCTTCGTAGGAGCGCTGAGCCTCGCGCATGTCCATGTTCTCGATCAGCCCGTTGACGTTGGGCATCCGCACCTCGCCCTTGGCGTCGGCGGCCGGGTTGCCGGGATCGTACTTGGTCCGGAACGCGGTCATGTCGCGGCGGACGCGTCCCGCCTCCACGAGACTGGCGCCGGTCTCGCGGTCAACGTGGCTCTTGAAGGTCGGGATCTTGCGCCGGTAGGGCTCGCCCGAAGGGGTCGAGGGCGCGGAATCCGCGTTGGCGATGTTCTCGGCGATGATCCGCATCCGGCCCGACTGAGCCTTGAGGCCGGCGGCGGCGATCGAGAGCGACTTGCTGAATTCCATGGCGCGATGTCCTCAGGTCACTTCTTGCCGATGGCGATCTTCAGGACGTCGAGGCTCTTCTGGTACATCGAGGCGGCGAGCTGGTAGTCCGACTGGTTGTCGCCGGACTTCATCATCTCGTCCTCGAGATTGACGCCGTTGCCGCTCGGGCGGATCTCGAACGGCGTCGCGCGGCGCGGGTCTGCACCGATGCCGGGGTCGCCCGAGGCGGCGATGTGCCCGACGCTGGTCAGCGTCATCGCGCTCCCCGTCGCGGCCGCCAGGCCGGTCGACCGGTCGAAGCTCGGCTGAGCGAGGTCGCGCGGCCGGAAGCCCGGCATGTCGGCATTGGCGACGTTCTCGGCGAGGAGCTTCTGCCGCGCCTGATGCCACTGCATCTTGGTGCGGAGCATTCCCAGGAGCGGCATGTCGGTGACGGCCACGGGCGGCTCCGGATTCGACAGAGGTGCGGTCCGATCCGCGGCCGCCCGGCAAAATCTGCCGCCCGCGTGGTTAACGCCGGGTTAAGGTTTCCGCCGCGGCGCCCGGAGCGAAGCTGTTAACGAAGACTTAACGGCGATTGCCCGCTGCCCGCCCGCCCGTGATACTGACCAGGTGGTTTTGCGTAGGGTCCTCGCGGGCTCGTGAACAACGAGAGTTTCGTCCGTGCAATGGTTGCAGTCCGTGTTCGGGTCTGACGGCTCTCCGGTCGTGCAGTACGTCACCATCTTCGCCGTGATCTTCGCGGTGTTGACGGTGATCGTGCTCGCCGTGCGCCGCTTCGGAGGCGGCGGCCTCGTCGATGCGAAGCGGAGCGGTCAGCGCGGACGCCAGCCGCGCCTCGGGATCGTCGACGTGTACGAGCTCGACCGGCAGCGCCAGCTCATCCTGCTGCGGCGCGACAACGTCGAGCACCTGCTGCTCGTCGGCGGTCCCAACGATGTGGTGATCGAGCGCAACATCCAGCGCGGGCCGCAGCGCGACCCGTCGCTGCGACCCGAGGCGACCCCCGAGCCGCTCGCCGAATCCGGGAACGAGGCGTTCCCCGGTCTCGAGGCGCAGGCGGAGGCCGCGTTCCGGCCGGACTTCACCATGCCGATCGTGCTCGCGCCGACGGTGATCGGGCACGGTGCCGAGGCGTCCCCGGTCCCTCCCCTCGATGCCGCGCTGGTCGACGACGCCGAGCCCCGCCCGGATCGCGGCGCGGAGTCGATCGTCACGGGACCCCGGCCCGAGACGCCCGGACGACGCCCGATGCGCCGGACCGCGCCGCCGCTGATCAATCCGCGCCCCGACGTCGCCTCCGAGCGCGCGCGCGCCGAGCCGGCGCCTTCGCCGGAGGAGCCGGCCTTCTCGGCCGGCGCGTTCCCCCCGATCGCCGCGATGACGCCGGCCGAGCGGCGGCCGGTCGATCCCGCCATCCTCTCGGACATGGCGCGCCAGCTCGAGGCGGCCTTGGCGCGCCCGGCCTCCGCCGTGGCGCCGGCGCCGGCATCCGTTGCGGCCGCCGCTCCGGTTCCGGATGCGCCCGCCGCGATCGATCCGATGGCCGCGGCCATGGCTGCGCCGATCGACCGGGAGGAAAAACCCGTCGCGGCCCCGGTCGAGGCGGTGCCCGCGCCGCAGCCTCCCGTTGCGCCTCCGATCGCGCCGCAGCCCGAGCCGTTCCTGCCCGCGCCGCCGCCGGACGTCGTCGCTCCGCCGGCTCCGGTCGCGGCGGCGGAGCCGCCGGTTCCGCCCCGCGTCGAGCCTGTGCCTCCGCCGCCTCCGAAGGTCGAGACGCCGGCCGCGCCGGCTCCGGCGCCCGCGAAGCCCGCGGCCAATCCGTTCTCCGTGGAGGAGATCGAGGCCGAGTTCGCGCGCCTCCTCGGCCGGCCCCTCGACAAGCGGAACTGACGCGGCCGCGATCGAGGCGGACGGCCCGATGCGGGAGACCGTCACCCGGGTCCGACGGCTCCGGTCGACGCGCGGCCTGGATCACACCGCTTTCCGCAGCGTCTCCGGCATCGCCAGCACGGCGAGGAAGCTGATCGCTGCCGTCGCGGCGAGATAGGCGCCGACCCAGGCGATCCCGCCCCAGTCGACGAGGCGCTGTGCGATGTAGGGGGCGCCGGACGCGCCGAGTATGCCGGCCAGGTTGTAGGTCACCGAAGCCCCGGTGTATCGCACGCGGGTCGGAAACAGCTCCGGCAGCAGGGCGCCCATCGGCCCGAAGATCCAGCCCATGGTGAACAGGCTGAGGC
>CAZZZJ010000322.1:0-4580 GCA_964658355.1 Beijerinckiaceae bacterium | reverse complement strand
GGAGCTTCACAAGGCTGTCACGCTGCTATTAGACTAAGCCCCGATGGAGAAGGCCTTTTCGTCATCACCCGAAGGGCTGGGATCGACCGGATTGGCACCCGGGCCCCGCCGCGAGCCGGATGTATCCGCCCCAGCCGGTCGCCCGATGCGCCCGGCGAGCCACGCGTTTCCCATGCTCGCGGCTGAGACGGTGCCGCCGACAGGCCGGCGTGTCCGGCAGCCGGACGCGCAAGACCCCCATCACCCCGTCGATCATGTCTTCGGGACAGCGCGCAACACCGATCTCGCGCGTTGTCCCGCATGGCTTTCGTTCGAAGAGTCGCGCCGATGATGGATCTCCAGACCCTCGTCCTCAACGCGGATTACAGACCGCTTTCCTACAATCCGCTCTCGTTGTGGAGCTGGAAGGACGCCTTCACCGCCCTGTTCCTCGACCGCGTGACCCTGGTGGCGAGCTACGACGTGGAGGCGCGCAGCCCCAGCCGGGCGCTCCGGGTGCCGAGCGTGGTGGCCCTGAAGAACTACGTCACGCTGGCCCGCAGCCCGGCCTTCACCCGCTACAACATCTACCTGCGCGACAGCTTCTCGTGCCAGTATTGCGGCCTGCGGCTGCCCTCGGGCGGGCTGACCTTCGACCACGTCAACCCGCGCTCGCGCGGCGGGCTCTCCACCTGGGAGAACGTGGTCGCGGCCTGCAGCCCGTGCAACCTGCGCAAGGCGAACCGCACGCCCTACGAGGCCGAGATGCCGCTCCTGACCGAGCCGCGCCGCCCGACCCGCTACGAGTTGCACCATCGCCAGCCCGAGTTCGATCACCGCGACTATCACCACACCTGGCTCGACTACTTGTACTGGGACAGCGAACTCGAGACCTGACCGGGGCGGACCGGGCCCCTGGGCGAAGCAAACGAACGGCCGGGGTCTTCCCGACCGTTCGTCATCACAATGATCAGCGTCGTTCACGCCGAATGCGTAGCGAGGGCGACAAAACTCGGCAGCCTGGCTTGCCTGAAAGGCACCTGATCGGGCTCGAACAGGTCCGACACGGCTGCCGTTCGCTTCGCCCCCGCCGCGGCCAGCGGATGGTTGCCGCCGACGATGATGATCTCGCCGGTGGTGTGGGGCTGGACCATGGCCGGGCTCATCGCCTCGCCCTCCGACCCAGTGTCGGATGGCCCCTGCAGCCTTGTCGTCGCTCCCGACGCCTCAAACTTCCTCGGCCGCGTGCCGGTTTCCCCGGAGGAACGCGGCATCGAGCTCGGTCAGATCGACCTCGGCCAGGACAAGCCCATTCAGGTGAATGTCGTCGTGAAGTTCGGAAAGCAGCGTCTGGAACGACCAAGCGGTCATCGCTTGCCTCCATCGACGCCGGTCAGGTCCCGGAACGGTGGGCGCTCCTTCATTCCCCTTGCGATCGAGAGGGCGCAACTTCCGTCTACGGGTTTGTCCCGATAGGCATCTTACGCGATCGTCGGCAGCAGGCGCTGCGTCAGTTCCAACAAGGTGAAGCCGGGCGCGCTCCCCGACGAGCCTGTCGCAGCAACGATCGACTGGATCCGTCTGCTGATCGGTTCCGACGGCCCGGGTATCCTCAGACTCTCTCGGTTCAGCGTCGTGCACGGATTTCGGCCTTCCGGCATTCTGCGTGGATCACCATCGGCGCGTGAAACGGCCCATCGGCGGACCATCGACTCCATTCACAGGCAAGCCGATGGGATGAGAAAGGACGCTTGTTGCTTGTTTCTGTTTTGTTCTATGTCGAATTCATCGCCTATGAAGCAGGCGATCTCCTGAAGCCGACGCCCGCCGAGCGCTCCGACTCCGTCGCGCCAGCCGCGTCGCTGCATCCGATCCAGCCGACACGCTGACGGCAGGCGCCGATGTCCGGCCGTGGGAGATCATGCCATGTCGCCGACCTCGACAATTTTGAACGACCAGTATCGAGACGCGAGGCCGTCAGACGTACTCGCCCGCGCCTTTCTTCGAACGCTTGCCCAGGAGGAGCGCAGAAACCATAAGCTCCTCGGCGACGTCGGGTTCGGTCTCAGCCACGACGACGAAGCCGATGATCCGGTCGAGCGGATCCTCGCCCAGAGCGAGGGCGTAAGGAAAACCGAGCACGTGCCTGTCCCCGCGGATCTCGCCGCGGCGGCTGTCCTCGTCGCTCGGGCCATCGCGGCGGAAGATGGCCTCGTTCGTCGTCTGCGGCGAGAAGCGCCGGTCGTGGTGATCACCACCCACCTGCCCGATCTCGTCGAGCCGGTCCGAGACGCCCTCGAGAAGTGCGCCTTCCGGCCGGGTGTCCGGGCGATGGACCTGAGCGGCAGCAGGCCTGCCGCTCTGAAACCGACGCAGGCTGGCCTGCTCGTGCGTGACGGCTCGTACAAAGAGCACAGGCCGGATGTCGGCAACCTCATGATGGCCTCGGCACTCCACGCGCGGGTTCCTATCGTCGGATGCGCGCCCGATCCGACACGCCAGCTGCCGCGCGATCTCTTGCGCGCTGCCGAGCATCGCATGGTGCTGCCCTGCGTCGATCAGAGCGCGCTCGATCTCGTCATCGAAGCGGTCACCGGGGGATGCCCGACCCGGCGGATCGATCCCGATCTGGTGCGCACCCTCGACATCGCCGATCTGCCGATCGCATTCCGGGGCGCCGCCTCGCCCGATGCCTGTATCGATGCGCTCGCCCGGGTGACGGCAGCCAAGGCCGACTACCTCCAGACGGGGCCTGCGCTGGAGGACCTCGACGGGTATGGTGCGGCCAAGGATTGGGGCCTCGCACTTGCGACCGATCTGCAGGCCTATCGTGTCGGTCGCCTCGCCTGGGCCGACATCGACAATCGAGGCTTGTTGCTGTCGGGCCCGCCCGGCGTCGGCAAGACCAGCTTCGCACGCGCCCTGGCAAAATCCGCACGCGTTCCGCTGGTGGCGACGTCGGTCGCGGAATGGTGCGCATCGGACTACCTCTCCGGCACCCTGCAGGCGATCCGCCGGGTATTTGCGCAAGCTCGAACCCAGGCGCCCTGCATCCTGTTCAACGAAGAGCTCGACGGCATCTCCGACCGCGCGCAGATCCGCGGCGATCACGTTCAGTACTGGACGCAGATCGTGAACCTGTTCCTCGAGCTGCTTGCCGGTGTCGAGGAGCGGCCCGGCGTGATCGTCGTCGCGGCCACCAACCATCCTGACAGGATCGACCCGGCCGTGAAGCGGGCAGGACGGCTCGATCGGGAGATCGCGATCGAGCGGCCGGACACGACGAGCCTCGCCAGGATCTTCCGGCATCATCTCGGTGCCGACGAACTCGCCGGCGATTCGTTGATGCCGCTCGCCCTGGCCGCTCGCGGCAAGACGGGCGCCGATGTCGAGGCGTTCGTGCGCCGCGCAAAGGGCTCGGCACGTCGCGCCGGGCGCCGGATCAGTCTGGACGACGTCCTGGCTGAGATTCGTCAGGGCCGGCTTGCGATGCCCCCGGATACGCGGTGGCGTACCGCGATCCACGAGGCGGGTCATGCGATCGTAGGTCGGGTCCTTGGCTGCGGAGCGATCGTCGATCTGTTGCTTCACGATGGCGGGGGGGAAGCTCACTTCGAGATGGATGGCTCCGCGACGCTGCCGCAGCTCGCGGCGGTCCTCGCGATGCTGCTGGCTGGAGGCGTTGCCGAGGAGATCGAGCTTGACGCAGCCTGCATCGGCAGTGGATCCGGTCCGGCCTCGGATGTCGCGTTGGCGACGACGATCGCGCGGGACATCGAACTTCGGTTGGGGCTCGGCAAGCTCGGACCGTTCTACGTCGAGCTCTCGGACAACCACCTCGTTCTCGTGAACGGCCTCCTCGAGGCCGTAATCGATCGCCTCTGAACAACTCGCGATCGATCCCGCGCCGTGCTGGAGGCACGAGCAACGGAATTGCGGGCTATCGCTTCGGAGCTTGCAGAAGCCGGATACCTCTCTGTCGTGGACATCGACCGGATCATGCCGAGCCATGATGCATTTGCGCCGACCGAGTTTACGGCCGTTCCGGCCCTGGACCGAGGAGCCGCGTGATGTTCTCGCTTCCTCCCGAGGAACCTGATCTCGGCGATCTTCAACCCCTGGTCGAGGCCATCGAGGACCTCTGCGAGATCCTGGATGGCGACCGGGACATCGTCATCGAAGGCTTGGCCGAGATCCTGCGGCGGCGCATCAAGTTCGAGACCTTGAAGCAGCGCATGAGCTCGCCATAGGCATTCTGGGTCGGTTTGGTGGCACGCTTCCGAGCCGATTTGTTCCTCGTACTCTGACGCTCGTGAGAGCTAAGGAACATCTTCGAAGTTCAAGGCCCTCGGAAGGTTCGCTTCTCGGCAGCTTGATCGATGAAGATCATGACCGAGGCGGGTGATGGGGTGGACGCCCCCCGGCGGCATCGCTGTGCCAGAGTGGTGGTGTTGATCACCAATCGAGGGAGGCGTCCGTGTCCCAGGTTGTGGATCGGCGTCGGACATTGGGTCTGGCGCAATTTCGATGCTGATCGGCTCGTGACGCGCCGATCAGCCGAGCTTCGAGCAGGTCGAGCTTGGCCCGACCGAACATCTGCC
>CAZZZJ010000321.1:0-4601 GCA_964658355.1 Beijerinckiaceae bacterium | reverse complement strand
TCCCACAAGGGCAGCCAGCAATCCGAGCATTCGGATTCCATCCACATGACGACCTATCCGCTCGGCTACCTTGCCGCCTGCTGGGTCGCGATGGAGGACATCCACGAGGATTCGGGACCGCTGGTCTATTATCCCGGCAGCCATCGCCTGCCTTACGTGTTCAGCCACGACGTCGGCATCTCGACGGACGATTTTCGCGAGCAGGGCTACGCGGCCTATGCGGAGCGCTACGAGCCGGCGATCAAGAACAAGATCGCGGAGCACGGGATCGCGCCCAGGCACTTCATCGCGCGCAAGGGCGACGTGCTGTTCTGGCACGCCAACCTTCTCCATGGCGGGTCGCCACGCAACGACGTGGGCCTTTCCCGCAAGGCGCTGGTGCACCATTATTTCGCGGAAGGCTGCGTCTGTTACCACGACCTGTCGGCGACCACCTCCGCCGTGCATGGCCCCGTTGAGAGCCTGCCGACCTGCGGCGCGTCGAGCCCCGACATCAAGCGGCGCAAGCAGATCGTCAGGTCCTGATCGTCCGCCACCCGTGACGATGCGGCTCAACCGCCGAACCGCTCCGTGCGGATCAGGCCCGGCGCGACGCCCGCCTCGACCAGGAGCGTCGCGGCCGTGCCGACGAACGGCGTCGCGCCGCAGATGAAGACGCGGACCGGATGGCCAAGCGTCGCCAGCGCGTCGGCCAGCATCGCCGCATCGATCCGCCGGCCGCCCTCGCGAGTCGCCGTGAACGCCAGCGCGAGGGACGGCTCGGTGCGGGCGCGGGTCTCGATCTCGGCGAGCGCGATCGCCTCGCTTCGGGCCCGCGCCGAATAGAGCAGCAGCGCCGGGACGTCGGGGGCGGCGACCGCCCGGTGGCGCAGCATGGCGAGCAGCGGCACCACGCCCGATCCGCCGCCGACGAGCAGCAGCGGCCCGCCATCGGTCGGCCCCCAGGAGAACGAGCCGCCGATCGGACCACGCAGCTCGATCGCATCGCCGATCTCGGCGATCTGGTGAAAGAAACCGGAGACCTCGCCGTCCTCCAGACCCTCGATCATCAGCTCGATCGTTCCCGAGCCGTCCGGTGCCGAGGCGATCGAGTAGCTGCGCTGCGCCCGGTAGCCGTCCTCGGCTGTGAGCCGCACGTCGACGTGCTGGCCCGGCCGATAGGCGTCGGCGATGTCGGTGCGCAGGCGGAAGCTCTTCACCCGCGCGGTGACGGGCGCGATTGCCGTGATGACGGCCTCGCGCCAGCGGAAATCGGGCGCTTCAATCACCGGTGTAGCGCTGCTCGCGCCATGGATCGCCATACATGTGGTAACCGCGCATCTCCCAGAACCCGGCCTCGTCCTTCCGGGTAAAGCGCAGGCCCTTGACCCATTTCGCGCTCTTCCAAAGGTAGAGGTGCGGCACGAACAGTCGCGCCGGGCCGCCGTGGTCGGCGTCGATCGGCGCGCCCTCGTAATGCGTCGCAATCATCGCGCGGCCGCCGACGAGGTCGGCGACCGGGACGTTGGTGGAGTAATCGTCGTAGCCTTCCGCGAGCAGGAAGTCCGTCGGGGCGTCGATTCCGGCATCGGCGAGAAGGTGGTCGAAGCTCACGCCCTCCCAGCCGGTGTCGAACTTCGACCACTTGGTGACGCAGTGGATGTCGCCCTGCCAGGACGTGCGCGGCAGCGTCTGGAATTCGTCCCAGGACCAGGATTTCAGCGGCCTCGCGCCGTCGCGAAGCGTGAAGCGCCAAGTCGCGAGATCGATCACCGGGTTCGGTCCGATCTGGAGGATCGGAAAATCCTCGACGCGGTGCTGCCCCGGCGGAAGCCGCTTCTGCGTTTCCTCCGAACTGCGCCGGCCGACGAAACCTCGTGTCGCCATCCTCGTTCCCTCCGCTGCCGTCGGCGCCGGTTGCAGCCGGAACCGGCGGCCAGGTCAAGCGCCGCCTTCGCCGTGCGAGATCGCAGCGTTACGGTGCAGCCTGATGATGTTCGCCCGAGTTGCCGATGATCGCGACGCCGTTCAAGGATCATTTCTCGCATCAGGCCGCGGCTTACGCCGCGCACAGGCCGACCTATCCGGCTGCGCTGACCGCGTTCCTCGCCGGGCTCGTCCCGGATCGGGGGCTGGCTCTCGACTGCGCCTGCGGCACCGGGCAGCTCTCGACGTTGCTGGCCGATCATTTCTCCGAGGTCGTCGCCACCGATGCCAGCGCCGCGCAGATCGCGAACGCGACGCCGCATCCGCGCGTGGTGTACCGGACCGCACCAGCCGAGCGGAGCGGCCTGCCCGAGGCGTGCGCCGACCTGATCACCGTGGCGCAGGCCGCGCACTGGCTCGACCTCGACGCCTTTTACGCGGAGGTGGCGCGGGTCGCCCGGCCGGGTGCGGTGCTGGCGCTGATCAGCTACGGGATCCTCCACGTCGAGGGATCGGCCGAAGGGGCGGTGCAGCGCTTTTACCGCGATGTCGTCGGTCCCTACTGGCCGCCGGAGCGGCGGCACGTCGAGGTCGGATACCGCTCGCTGCCGTTCCCGTTCGCGGACATCGCCGCGCCGGACCTGTCGATCACCGTCGCGTGGAACCTCGCCGACCTGCTCGGCTACGTCGAGACGTGGTCTGCCCTGCGTGGGCTTGAAAAGGCCGTCGGCCGGGGACCGGTCGAGGCATTTCATGAGGCGCTCGCCGCCGCCTGGGGAGGCGCCGACGCGCGTCGGACCGTGCGCTGGCCATTGTCGCTGCGCCTCGCGAGGCTTTGAGCGGAGGCTCCGGTCGCACGCCGAAGATTTGCCTCAAAGCAGGTCTGTTCTGTCGTGCGATCCGAAGCCCATCGCGAACGTGATCGCGTCGGGTGATTCGCCGCCTGCGGCATTCGCATTTCGTTTACGAAGAGGCCGGACATTGCGTCCGCGACAGATCCCGAGGGGACGAACCATGGTCCGATATCTTTCCGTTGCTCTCCTTGCCGGGAGCCTGGTGGCCGCAGCACCCGCGGCCGAAGCTCGCGACGGCATCGGAGCCGGTGGTGCGGCGGCGCTCGGCGTGCTGGGCGGCCTTGCGGTCGGCGGCGCCATCGCGTCCTCGCAGAACGGCTACTATCCCGGCCAGCCGGTCTACCGGGCACCGCGCCCCGTCTATGTCGAGGAGGATTACGGCCCGGTCTGCCATTTCGAGCGCCGCCGCTCCATCGATGCCTACGGCGACGTTTTCTTCCGCCGCGTGCGCGTCTGCGAATAATCGATCGGTCGACGGCTGGTGAAGGCACCGGCCGTCGTCAGGCCTTCGGCTCGCCCCGCGTTCCGACAGGTTCGGCGATGGCCGGCTTCCGGCTCCGCCCGAGACGTTCCGCGCAGAAGATGCCGCCGAGCACGAGGGCAAGCGCCAGGGCCTCATGGGTGCCGAACGGCTCGCCGACCACCAGGACGGCGAGACCTGCCCCGAAGATCGGGACGAGGTTCACGAACAGCCCCGCCCGGTTCGGCCCGATCAGCTCGACGCCGCGCATGAAGAACAGCTGTGCGGCCAGCGATGGGCCGAGGGCGACGAACACCACGATCGCCCAACCCTCTCGGCCCGGCCATACCACCCGTCCGGCCGCAGCCTCGATCGCCAGAAGCGGCAGCGAGGTCGCGAAGGCCATCAGCGCCATCGCCGCGAAGAACGTCAGACCCGAGACGGCCGGTCGGCGCGGTAGGGCGATGGCGTAACCGGCATAGAACAGGCAGGCGATGAAGACGAGCACGTCGCCGCGGTTGAAGCCCAGCGTCGCGAGCACGTGCCAGTCGCCATGCGTCGCGGCGACCGTCGCGCCGACGAGGGTCAGGAGCACCCCGAGCCCCTGACCGAACGATACGGGCGTGCGATAGAGTCCGTAATTCAGAAGGATCACCAGAACCGGAATCGAACCCTGGAACAGGGCGAGATTGACCGCGCTGGTGTAGTTTCCGGCAGCGTAGAACAGGCTGTTGAATGCGGTGTAGCCGAGGCCGCCCATCAGAAGCACGAGCCGCCAGTGGCCGCGCATGCCGGACCAGTCGGCGGCGATGCGGCGGCGGCCGAAAAGACACAGCACGACGCAGACGACACCCCAGCGCAGCGAGGTGATCGCCTGCGGCGAGATATGGCCCGGCGCCCATTTCCCGGCCACCGCGTTGCCGGCCCAGAACAGCGCTGTCAACGTCAGCAGCGGGTAGGCGGCGACGGTCCGGGGCGGCGTCGAAATCGCGCGTCCGCTCAGCGGCGGCGGAACTGGCCGCCACGCACCGGCGGGCGGGGACCGGCGGAGCGCTCGTCCTTGTGCCGGAACACGAGGCGGCCCTTCTCCAGGTCGTAGGGCGACATCTCGACGGTCACGCGGTCGCCGGCCAGTGTCTTGATGCGGTTCTTCTTCATCTTGCCGGCGGTGTAGGCGACGATCTCGTGGCCCTGGTCGAGCTGTACCCGGTAGCGCGCATCCGGCAGGATCTCGAGAACGAGACCGTCGAACTGCATCAATTCTTCTTTCGCCATTCACCCTCTCCAGTCGGACCGTCTGGAAGCAGGCGTTCCGGCGCACGATCTCTCGTCACGGCAATTCGATGAACGCTGCGGCGGCGGGTCCGTATCCGGAGGCGCCA
>CAZZZJ010000320.1:0-4603 GCA_964658355.1 Beijerinckiaceae bacterium | reverse complement strand
GGCGTGAATTTGCGAGAACGCCAGCGGTTCATGGCGAACGACCGTGTCGGGTAAATGCTGATTTTTCCGAAGGTTAGTGACCGGCAGTGAATGGCTACGAATGGGTCGTTGGCGGAAGCGGATGGGAATCGAACCCACCGTACGCTTTGGGCGTACCACTGGTTTTGAAGACCAGGAGGGCCACCAGACCCCGTTCGCCTCCGCCGACCGGGATAGCATCCTCCGGTGCGGGGTCCAAGGTGCCGCGGCAATGCCGAAGCGTCGCGCGCGATGGCCTTTCAGCCGCAGTGTCGCGCTCGGGCGACGCCCGATTCGTAATAATTTCGCCACACTGTTGTGGCCCTGCATCAGCCATGCCGTTTTCGCGATACAGGACTTCGGAGGCCCCAAAGGTGAGGCCCGACGAGACCGGTGCCGTCGTCCCCGACGCGATGCGCGCGGGGCCGCGCGGGCCCGGCTGGATCGGCGCCGTGGTGGTCGTCACCGCGCTGGTCTCGGCGATCGCCACCTTCCTGGTCCTCGCCGGCGTCATCCGCGTGACGCCGACCCCGACGATCGGCGTCACGCTGCTCGCCATCAACGTCGCCCTGGTGCTCGGGCTCGCGGTGATCATCGCCTGGGAGGCGCGGGTCTTCCTGCATGCGCGGCGCGCCAACGCGGCGGTGGCGCGGCTCCACACCCGCATCGTCGGCCTGTTCTCGCTGATCGCGATCCTGCCGACCTGCCTGCTCGCCGTGGTCGCCTCGGTGACGATCGACCGCGGCCTCTCGCTCGGCTTCACCGATCGGGTCCGCGACGTGGTGCTGAAATCCGTGGAGGTGGCCGACGCCTACCAGGAGAACCAGTGCCAGTCGCTGGCGCGCGAGATCCGCATCCTCAACGACGACCTGACCCGGGCCCGGCCGAACTTCGACGTCAACCGCGACTGGTTCGAGGGCTTCCTCACCACCCGCGCGACCAATCTCGGCCTGCCGGTCGCCCAGATCATGCGCGGGCCGAACGAGGTGGTGGCGCGCGCCAAGATCGACGTGCTGAAGGCGACGCGCCTGCCGTCGGCGGCCGCCTTCGAGGATGCGGCCAAGTCCACCGACCCGATCTGCCTGCTGCCGACGGAGGGCCGCGTCTTCGCGGCGATGTTCCGGATGCCGGCCTATGACGACGCGGTGCTGCTGGTGCAGCGCGAGGTCAACCAGCTCGCCATCGACTTCCCCGGGGTGTCCCGTGCGGCGGCGGCCGAGTATCTCACCTACGATTCGCTGCGCACGTCGATCCAGGTGACCTTCGCCTCGATCTTCGTGCTGATCGCGCTGATCGCGCTGCTCTCGGCGGTGTGGTTCGGGATGAACTTCGCCAACCGCTTCGTCGCCCCGATCCGCCGCCTGATCAACGCCGCCGACCAGGTCGCCTCGGGCAACTTCTACGCGCAGGTCCCGGCGCGGAAGACCGACGGCGACCTCGCCCATCTCGGCGAGAGCTTCAACAAGATGACGCAGGAGCTGCGCCGCCAGCATGCCGGGCTGACCGCGGCGAGCGACCTGATCGACCGGCGCCGGCGCTTCACCGAGGCGGTGCTGTCGGGGGTCTCGCCCGGCGTCGTCGGCGTCGATGCCGGCGGATTCGTCACCATCGCGAATCCTGCCGCCGAGCGGATGCTGGACCTGGCCGACGGTGCGCTGGTCGGCCAGCGCCTGTCCGACGCGGTGCCCGAGCTGGCGCCGCTCCTGCCCGGCGCCGAAGGGCGCCAGCGCGCGCAGGCGCACCAGATCCAGTTCACGCGGGGCGGGCGGGAGCGCACCATCGCGGTGCGGGTCACCAGCGAGCAGGCGCAGGGCGGGGCGCGGGGCTTCGTGGTGACGGCCGACGACATCACCGACCTCGTCTCGGCCCAGCGAACCTCCGCCTGGGCGGACGTGGCCCGCCGGATCGCCCACGAGATCAAGAACCCGCTGACCCCGATCCAGCTCTCGGCCGAGCGCATCCGGCGCAAGTACGGAAAGGTCATCACCGCCGACAAGGAGGTGTTCGACCAATGCACCGCGACGATCATCCGCCAGGTCGACGAGATCAAGCGCATGGTCGACGAGTTCTCGTCCTTCGCCCGGATGCCGAAGCCGGCGATCGCCGAGAACGACCTGACCGAGATCGCCAAGCAGAACCTGTTCATGATGCGGGTGGCCCATCCCGACATCGACTTCGCGTTCACCGCGCACGGCATCGGCGGCACCGGGACGGCGGAGGCCGAGAAGATCACCGCGGCGTTCGACATCCGCCTGCTGAGCCAGGTGATCACCAACATCCTCAAGAACGCCGTCGAGGCGGTGGCCGAGGTGCCGGAGGCCGAACTCGGCAAGGGCAAGATCGGCCTGAGCCTCACCGTCGAGGAGGGCTTCGCCACGATCGCGGTGACCGACAACGGCAAGGGATTTCCCGCCGAGGGGCGCCAGCGCCTGCTGGAGCCCTACATGACGACCCGCGAGGGCGGCACCGGCCTCGGGCTGGCGATCGTGAGCAAGGTGCTGGAAGAGCACGGCGGCGGGATCGAGCTGAACGACAATCCCGCCGGCCGCGGCGGCCAGGTGCGCATGCGCGTGCCCCGCGCGATGCCGCCCGCGGACGACGTGGTGCCGGGCCCGGCCCGCGCCAACCCTGACGAGAAGGGCGCCGCGACGACGGCCCCCCGAATGATTGCGGAGACCAAGGCATGAGCGCCGATATCCTGGTGGTCGACGACGAGGCCGACATCCGCGACCTCGTCGCCGGCATCCTCGACGACGAAGGCCACCGCTCGCGCACCGCGGGCAGCTCCGACGAGGCGCTCGCCGCGATCGAGTCGCGCCGCCCCCACCTCGTCTTCCTCGACATCTGGCTGCAGGGCTCGCGCCTCGACGGCCTGCAGGTGCTCGACCTGATCAAGGCGTCCCATCCGGACCTGCCGGTGGTGATGATCTCGGGCCACGGCAACATCGAGACCGCGGTCTCGGCGATCAAGGCCGGCGCCTACGACTTCATCGAGAAGCCGTTCAAGGCCGACCGGCTGATCCTGGTCGCAGAGCGCGCGCTGGAGGCCTCCCGCCTCAGGCGCGAGGTCCGCGACCTCACGGCGCGCTCCGGCACCGCCAACCGCATCGTCGGCAGCTCGGTGGCGATCAACCAGCTCCGCCAGACATTGGACCGCGTCGCCCCGACCAACGCCCGGGTGATGATCACCGGCGCCCTCGGCTCCGGCAAGGAACTCGCCGCGCGCGGCCTGCACAAGGCCTCGGCCCGGGCCAGCGGGCCGTTCGTGCTGCTCAACGCGGCCGCGATCCTGCCGGAGACCATGGAATCGGAGCTGTTCGGCGTCGAGGCCGGCGGCGCGCAGGGGAGGCGGGTCGGCGCCCTCGAGGAGGCGCATGGCGGCACGCTCTACCTCGACGAGGTCGCCGACATGCCGCGCGAGACGCAGGGGCGCATCCTGCGCGTCCTCGTCGACCAGAACTTCCAGCGCGTCGGCGGGACGACGCGGGTGCATGTCGACGTCCGCATCATCTCGTCGTCGTCGCGCGACCTCGCCGAGGAGATCGCCGCGGGACGCTTCCGCGAGGACCTGTTCCATCGGCTCTCGGTGGTGCCGATCCGCGTGCCCTCGCTCTCGGAGCGCCGCGAGGACGTGCCCGAGCTGATCCAGTTCTTCATGGACAACATTTCGGCCCAGACCGGCCTGCCGCGGCGGGTCATCGGGCAGGACGCGATGGCGGTTCTGCAATCGCACAACTGGCCGGGCAACGTGCGCCAGCTCAAGAACAACGTCGAGCGGCTGATGATCCTGACCCAGGCCGACCCCGAGCAGGAGGTCACCTCGGAGATGCTGCCCTCCGAGATCGGCGCCCTGGTGCCGACGACCCCGAACGGCGCCGGCGGCGAGAAGCTGATGAGCCTGGCGCTCCGCGAGGCGCGCGAGATCTTCGAGCGCGAGTATCTCGTGGCGCAGATCGCCCGCTTCTCGGGAAACATCTCGCGCACCGCGGAATTCATCGGCATGGAGCGCTCGGCTCTGCACCGGAAGCTCAAGTCCCTGGGGATCGGTCCCTGAGCGCCTTGCGGGCGCATGACGGAAGCTGTGAGAAGCACGCCCGGTTCGTCGCATGGGAGCCCGGTTCGGCTCTTGCATCGGCGTCGGAATTGAACGCGTAGTACGGAATTCCGGTCTGCGGCAGGCTCGTCAAGACCAACGCCGTGACGGCAGGACCGACACCGCGAGAAGATCAGAAACCCGCCCCGAAGGACGGGCGCCAAGATAACAAAGGACAAGAAGATGGCGGCCGAACGCGCACAGAACCTACAGGACACCTTCCTCAACCATGTCCGCAAGAACAAGATTCCGTTGACGATCTTCCTCGTCAACGGGGTGAAGCTGCAGGGCGTGGTGACGTGGTTCGACAATTTCTGCGTGCTGCTGCGCCGCGACGGCCATTCCCAGCTCGTCTACAAGCACGCGATCTCCACCATCATGCCGGGCCATCCCGTGCAACTGTTCGAGCCGGACGAGACCGCTCCCGAGAAGGCGTGAGCGGAGGCGCATGACGCGCGCCCGGCACCTGGATCGCGCGATCTTGGCTCATGC
>CAZZZJ010000319.1:0-4604 GCA_964658355.1 Beijerinckiaceae bacterium | reverse complement strand
ACAGACGCTTCCTGAAGATGCACGGCGCCGGCAACGCGATCGTGGTGCTGGACCTGCGCGGCACGCGCGTGCGCGTCGCCGACGCCGAGGCGCGGGCCATCGCGGCCGACCCGTCGTCGGGCTTCGACCAGCTGATGGTGCTGCACGATCCCCAAAGCCGCGGCACCGACGCGTTCATGCGGATCTACAACACCGACGGCTCGGAATCGGGCGCCTGCGGCAACGGCACCCGCTGCGTCGCCTACGCGATGCTCGACGACCCGGCCATGGCGCGGCCCGTCGAGACCGGACGGCTGCTGCTCGAAACGGTCGCCGG
The DNA here is from genome assembly GCA_964658355.1 of Beijerinckiaceae bacterium. Lineage (GTDB taxonomy): Bacteria > Pseudomonadota > Alphaproteobacteria > Rhizobiales > Beijerinckiaceae > Methylobacterium. The sequence goes on along the minus strand of CAZZZJ010000319.1, from coordinate 4,288 downwards.
TCGCGTCGAGGTGACGCGCGTCGCCGAGCGTTCCTTCACCGTCGACATGGGCCGGCCGCGTCTCGCCTGGAACGAGATCCCCTTGCGCGATCCGTTCCCGGATACGCGGCGGATCGAGCTTCAGATCGGGCCGATCGACGCGCCGATCCTGCACTCGCCGGGCGCGGTGAACATGGGCAACCCGCACGCGGTGTTCTTCACCGACCGCGACCCGGACACGTTCGATCTCGCGCAGATCGGCCCGATGCTGGAAAACCACCCGATCTTCCCGGAGCGAGCCAACATTTCGATCGCGCAGGTCCGCGCGCGGGAGGCGATCAAGCTCCGCGTCTGGGAGCGCGGCGCCGGGCTGACGCTGGCCTGCGGCACCGCCGCCTGCGCCGCCGTGGTCGCGGCCTCGCGCCTGCGCATGATCGGCCGGCAGGCGACCGTGAGCCTGCCCGGCGGAGACCTCTTCGTGGAGTGGCGCGCCGACGACCACGTGCTGATGACCGGCCCGGTCTGCCTCGTGGCCGAGGGCCGTCTCGCCCCCGAACTGTTCGCGTCGGACGCCGCCTGATGGCGGTCGAGACGCTGACCTTCGGCTGCCGGCTCAACACCGTCGAGGCCGAGGTGATGCGCAGCCATGCCGAGCCGGCCTCGCACGGCCGCGACCTCGTCGTGGTCAACACCTGCGCCGTCACCGCGGAAGCCGGACGCCAGGCCCGCAAGGCGATCCGCCGCCTGCATCGCGCGCGGCCCGAGGCCGAGATCGTCGTCACCGGCTGCGGCGCGCAGATCGAGACTGCGTCCTACGCCGCGATGCCCGAGGTCGCTCGGCTGATCGGCAACGGCGACAAGCTGTCGGCTGCCGCGTGGCAGGCGCGCCCCGATCACCCCCGCGACGCGGTCGGCGACATCTTCGCCGCGCCCGCGCCCGAGCCGACGCGAATCGCTGGGATGGCCGGGCACACGCGCGCCTTCGTCCCCGTGCAGAACGGCTGCGACCACCGCTGCACCTTCTGCGTCATCCCGTTCGGCCGCGGGCACTCGCGCTCGGTGGCACCGCCGGCGGTGATCGATCAGGTCGCGCGCATCGTCGCCCATGGCGGCCGCGAGGTCGTGCTCACCGGGGTCGACCTCACCGCCTACGGCCGCGACCTGTCCGGAGTATCCGAGAGCCTCGGCACGCTGGTTCGGGCGATCCTTTCCGCGGTGCCGGACCTCGCGCGGCTGCGCCTGTCCTCGATCGACTCGATCGAGGCCGACGGGGCGCTGATGCGGGCGCTCGGGGAGGAACCCCGGCTGATGCCGCACCTGCACCTGTCGCTGCAGGCCGGCGACGACATGGTCCTGAAGCGGATGAAGCGCCGACACGCCCGAGCCGACGCGATCCGCTTCTGCGCGGACGTCCGCCGCCTGAGGCCGGACGCGGTGTTCGGCGCCGACCTGATCGCCGGCTTCCCGACCGAAACCGAGGATCAGTTCTCACGCTCTCTCGACCTCGTCGCGGAATGCGGCCTCACGCATCTCCACGTCTTCCCGTACTCGCCCCGCCCCGGCACGCCCGCCGCGCGGATGCCGGCGGTGGCGCCCGAGATCGTCCGCGAACGCGCCGCCCGCCTGCGCGAGGCAGGCGTCGCGGCTTTCGTCCGGCATCTCGACGGCGAGGTCGGGCGGTCCCATCGGGTGCTCGCCGAGCGCGGCGGCATCGGCCGCACGGAAGGGTTCACGCCGGTGCGGATCGAGGCGGTGCCGGGCACGATCCGCACGGTGGCGATCGCCGGGCATGACGGCCGCGCCCTCCTCGCCGCCTGATTGGAAACGGAACGGCGGATAGCCGACCCGGTCCGGGATCAGCCGGTCCAGCCGCAGGCCAGGAGACCGCCCCGCATGTGCTCCGGTGCCGACGCCTCGGCGACGATCGGCGGCTTCTTCGGATAGAGTGGCAGGGCGAGCCGCCGGGCATGGAGCTGGAGGCCGGGGCCGCCGTGGCGCGGAGCGGTGCCGTAGATCGGGTCTCCGACGATCGGAAACCCCGACGCGGCGCAATGCACGCGAAGCTGGTGCGTGCGGCCGGTGACCGGCGTCAGCTCGAGCCAGGCCTGGGCCGCGGACCGGCCGAGCACCCGCCAGTGGGTCAGCGACGGATCGCCCGCCGGATCCGCCTTCATCCACCACGACCGCGGATCGCTCGAGCGGCGGGCGAGCGGCAGGTCGATATGGCCCGCGTCCTCCGTCGGCCCGCCTTCGACCAGCGCCCAGTAGGCCTTGCCGGCTTGCCCGTTCGCGAACAGCTTGTTCAGGCGGGCGAGCGCCTGGGCATGGCGCCCGAGCGCCAGGCAGCCGGAGGTGTCGCGGTCGAGCCGGTGCGCGGCCTCCGGGCGGCGCGGCAGGCCGAAGCGCAGGGCGTCGAGATGGTCGGTCAGGGTCTCGCCACCCTTCGGCCCCGGATGAACCGGCAAACCCGCAGGCTTGTCGATGACGAGGACCAGGGCATCGCGGTAGAGCAGGCGCGCGCCTATGTCAGACGAGAATGCGGCGGGCGACGACATGCGTCCCGGCTAACGGTGCCGGGGCGCGGGAGCAAGGACGACATGAGCCAAGACGAGAAGCCGGGCTGGTTGGGACGGCTGTTCGGCCGCAAGGCCGCGACGGAGGCCGTCGAGCCGCCGGTCGAATCCCCCGCCTCGCCCGCGGAGGGACAGCCGGACTTCGCGACCGGCGCCGAGGACGTGAGCCACGTTCCCCTGCCGCCGGCCGAGCCGTCGCCGGTCGATCCCGACCATAACGCGGTGCCCGACGAGGTCGAGGGCGCCGACCTCCAGCCGATTGAGGGCGAGCCCGAGACGCCGCCGGCCGGCACCGCTGGCGACGACCCGGCCCGCGGAGGCGAACCCGCCGACACCACGGCGGTCGCCCGTGACCCCGCGATCGATGCCGGAGAGACGGCCGGCGCGCCGGACATCCAGCCGGTCGACGTCGCGGCAGCGCTCGCCCACGACGCGCTGAGCACCGAAGCGCCGGTCGAGCCCGCGCCGGAGAAGCGTGGCTGGTGGACCCGGCTGACCTCGGGGATGAAGCGGACCTCGTCGGCCCTGTCCGACCGCGTCACGGGGCTTTTCACGAAGCGCAAGCTCGACGCCAACACCCTCGAGGATCTGGAGGACGCGCTGATCCAGGCCGATTTCGGCGTCGAGACGGCGACGCGGATCTCGGAGGCCGTCGGCAAGGGCCGCTACGAGAAGGGAATCTCGCCCGACGAGGTCCGCGCGATCCTGGCCGCCGAAGTCGAGCGCGCGCTGGAGCCGGTGGCGAAGCCCCTGGTCATCGACCCCTCCAGGAAGCCGTTCGTGGTCCTGATGATCGGCGTGAACGGCGCCGGCAAGACCACGACGCTGGGCAAGCTCTCCCTGAGCCTGAAGGCCGAGGGCCGCTCGGTGATGCTGGCGGCCGGCGACACGTTCCGCGCCGCCGCGATCGAGCAGCTGCGGGTCTGGGGCGAGCGCACCGGCACGCCGGTGGTCAGCGGGGCGCAAGGGGCGGATGCCGCGGGCCTCGCCTTCGACGCCCTGAAGCGTGCGAAGGCCGAGGGCACTGACGTTCTCCTGATCGACACGGCCGGTCGGCTCCAGAACAAGGCCGGCCTGATGGCGGAACTCGAGAAGATCATCCGCGTGCTGCGCAAGAGCGACCCGGACGCCCCGCATGCGACGCTCCTGGTGCTCGACGCCACCGTCGGCCAGAACGCGCTCTCGCAGGTCGAGCTGTTCTCCAAGGCCGCGCCGGTCTCGGGGCTGGTGATGACCAAGCTCGACGGCACGGCTCGCGGCGGCATCCTGATCGCGCTGGCCGCGAAGTTCGGCCTGCCGGTCCACTTCATCGGCGTCGGGGAGGGCATCGACGACCTGGAGCCGTTCGCCGCACGCGATTTCGCGCGGGCGATCGCAGGACTCGAGAAGGGTTGAGGCCGGCCGCTCGTCAGGCCGGAGAGGTCCCACGACGTGGCCGAGGGCTGCGCCGGGTAGGTTCGCGGCCAGCCTTCGATCGGCATCCTCCGTCGGCGCGACCCGCGAAGGGCGTCCGGCACCGGGGCCACGCCGCCGAACACGCGCGGCGCGAAGCCGGCGGTCCCGACCGAGGCGATGCGGAGCGCGCCCACCCGGCCGACGGGGGAACCTCAGCGCGACGGCGGGACCAGGGCAGTGACGCCGCCACCGGTGGACCGCACCCGTCGTCATCGATACAGACGCGTCGACGCGACGGGCCCGTTCCGGCTCCCTGGCCAGCATGATGCAGATCGAATCCG
>CAZZZJ010000318.1:0-4607 GCA_964658355.1 Beijerinckiaceae bacterium | reverse complement strand
AGCGCCGCCGCACAGGCGAACGGCGTGGTGCCGGCCAACGGAGCCGCCTCGGGCCCGGTGCCCGAGGTGTCGGTCGAGGCGCCCAAGGCCGCCCCGCGGGTGCGCAGGTCGCCGTCGCGGGCCCTGCGCACGCTCAACCTCGGCAACGTCGACCTCACCGCGACGCTCGCCTCCACCCGGATCCAGCGGCCGGTGCTGTTCGTGCCGCCCTCCATGCCGGCGATCGACCTGCTGGTGCGGATGCAGGCCACCCGCACCCACATGGCTCTGGTCATCGACGAGTACGGCGGCACCGACGGGCTGATCTCGATCGAGGACCTGATCGAGATGGTGGTCGGCGACATCGAGGACGAGCACGACGTGGTCGAGGGCCGCCTCGTGCAGCGCCTGGAGGGCGAGGCCGAGGTGTTCGTGGCCGATGCCCGCGCGCCGCTCGCCGAAGTCTCCGAGGCCACCGGCGTCGACCTCGTCGCGGCGGTGGGCGAGATGGCCGAGGAGATCGACACGATCGGCGGCATGATCGTGACGCTGGCCGGGCGCGTACCCTCGCGCGGCGAGCTCATCGCCGGCCCGGGCGACCTCGAATTCGAGGTGCTCGACGCCGACCCGCGGCGCCTGAAGCGCCTGCGCTTCCAGCGCGGCCCCGCACGCATCGCCGCGGCGGCGGTGCCGCTCGCCCTGCCCCCGCCGGCCGCGAACGCGATCGAGACGTCCGCACCGTGACTCCCGCTTCCGAAGCGCCCCGTGCAGCCACGCTGCCGGGCGGCGCGGTCGCGCGCCTAGCGAACGGGATCATGCTGCTGCGCGGCTGGCGCCGCCTCGCCCTGAGCTTCCTCGCCGGCGCCCTCGGCGCGCTGGCGATGCCGCCCTTCGGCGTCCTGCCCGCGCTCGTCGTGTCCCTCGTCGTCGCGGTCTGGCTGGTGGATGGGGCCGCCGGCGCGCGCGGCAGGGTCTCCGCCCGGCTTCGGCCCTGCGCGCTGATCGGCTGGGCCTGGGGCTTCGGCTACCTGGTCGCGGGGCTGTGGTGGCTCGGCTCCGCCTTCCTCGTGGAGGCCGACGAGTTCCTGTGGGCGCTGCCGCTCGGCGTGGTCGGCCTGCCGCTGGCGCTCGGGCTGTTCTACGCCGCGGGCTTCGCCGTCGCCGGCCTGCTCTGGGTCCGCGGCCCGGCCCGCATCGCCGGCCTCGCCTTCGGGCTGGCCGGCGCCGAATGGGTGCGCGGGCACGTCTTCACCGGCTTCCCCTGGAACACGCTCGGCATGGCGCTCGGGCAGAACCTCTGGCTGATGCAGTCGGCGGCGCTGATCGGCCTCTACGGCCTGACGCTGCTCGCGATCCTCGTCTGCGCCGCACCGGCGACGCTCGCCACCGGCTCGCATCCGCGCAGCCGCTTCGGCCCGACGGCCGCCGCGGGGATCGTGCTGGCCGCCCTGGCGCTCTACGGCGCGGACCGGGTCGGGCCCGAGGCCGATCCGACGGTCGCCGGCGTGCGCCTGCGGCTGGTGCAGCCGAACCTGCCGCAGGATGCCAAGTTCCGCCCCGAGAACCGGCAGGACATCGTCGACCGCTACGTCGAGCTGAGCCGGCGCCCGCCGGAGGCCGGCGAGGCGGTTCCGACGCACATCCTCTGGCCGGAATCGGCCTTTCCCTTCCTGATCCAGCGCGACCCGGCCGCGATGGCGCAGGTCGGCGCCGGGCTGGAGCCGGGCCAGCACCTGATCACCGGCGCGGCCCGCGCCGAGGAGCCGCTGCCGGGCGAGCGCCTGCGCTACTTCAACGCGATCATGGCGATCGAGCCCGGCGGCCGGATCGTCGACAGCTACGACAAGGTCCACCTCGTGCCGTTCGGCGAGTACCTGCCCGCGCCCCTCGACGCCGCGTTGCGGGCGGTGGGCCTGCGCCAGTTCGTGGCGGTGCCGGGCGGCTTCTCGGCCGGGACGTCGGCCGCCCAGCGCATCCTGAACGTGCCGGGCCTGCCGCCGGCGGCGGCGACGATCTGCTACGAGGCGATCTTCCCCGGCGCGATCGTGCCGGCCGGCGCCACCGCCGCCGATCGGCCCCCCGGCCTGATCCTGAACGTCACCAACGATGCCTGGTTCGGCGACACGCCGGGCCCGCGCCAGCACCTGGCGCAGGCGCGCCTGCGTGCCGTCGAGGAGGGTCTGCCCCTGGTGCGCGACGCCAATACCGGGATCTCGGCGGTGATCGACGCGCATGGGCGCGTCGTCGCGCGGCTGCCGATCGAGCAGGAGGCGGTGCTGGACGCCGACCTGCCCGTCCGCCTTCTCGGCGGTACCCTGTACGGCCGGGCCGGCGACTGGACCTTCGCGGCGATGCTCGCCGCCTGCCTCGCGGGTGCCCTCCGGGCCCGGCGCGTCGCGTGAGGACGGCGCGGCGCGTCCCGCCCCTGCTGCTGACCTGCGGCCTGATGGCGGTGGCCTTCAACCTGCGGCCGGCGCTGAGCACGGTCGGGCCGCTGCTCTCGTCGATCCGCGAGGCGACGGGCCTCTCCGCGGCCGGCGCCGCCGTGCTGACCACGCTGCCCGTCCTCTGCCTCGGCCTCGCCTGCGCGCTGACGCCGTTGATCCTGCGGCGGCTCGGCGCCGACCGCGGCGTGCTTCTCGGCATCGTCGTGGTCGCGGCGGGCCTGGCCCTGCGCGGCCTCGGCGGCTTCGTTGCGCTGTTTGCCGGCACGGCGATCGCCGCCTTCGGCATCGGGCTCGCCAACGTGCTGCTGCCCGCCGTGGTCAAGCGCGACTTCCCCGGCCGCGCCGGGGCGATGACCGGGCTCTACACCATGACCCTCTGCCTCGGGGCCGCCGCCGGCGCCGGCTTCGCGGTGCCGCTGGAGCAGGCGATCGGCCGGGGATGGCCGCTGGCGCTCGCGGTCTGGGCGCTGCCGGCGGTCGTCGCCGCCCTCGCCTGGGCGCCCTTGAGCCGCGCCGTACCGGAGCGGTCGTCGGCGGCCGCGCCGGGCGCGCTCCTGCGCGATCCGCTGGCTTGGCAGGTCACCGCCTTCATGGGCCTGCAATCGTCGCTGGCCTACGTGCTGTTCGGCTGGCTTCCGGCGATCCTGCAGGGGCGCGGGCTCTCGGCACTCGATGCCGGCCTCGTCGCCTCGGTGGTGACGCTGCATCAGGCGCCGGGCGCGCTCGTCGTGGCGATGCTGGCCGCCCGCGTCCGCGACCAGCGCGGCTGGATCGCCGCGGTGCTGGCCGCGACGCTTCTCGGGTTCCTCGTCCTCGCCTTCGGGCCGGAGCAGTTGCGGTTCCCCGCCTCCGGGCTCCTCGGCCTCGGCATCGGCGGCTGCTTCGGGCTCGGCCTCAGCCTTCTCGTTCTGCGCACGCGGGACGCCGCCTCGGCCGGGGCCCTCTCGGCGATGGCGCAGGGGATCGGCTACGTCTTCGCCTCGCTCGGTCCCCTCGGCTTCGGCCTCGCCCACGAGGCCACCGACGGCTGGGTCCTCCCGGCCGCCCTGTTCGCGGCGATCATCGCGGCGGCGGGCCTTGCCGGGATGGGTGCCGGGCGCGACCGGGCGGTCGGCGTAGGGGCGGCCTAGGCGCGCGCCCTGGAGCATTTTCAAGCGAGGTGGATGCCGGCTCGCGTGAAGAAAAGGCTCTATCCCTTCCGCCGCAGCCGGCTCGCGAAGAAGCCGTCGAGGCCGCCGCGCCGGGTCTCCGAGCCTTCGAGGTGGGCCGGCAGGGTGCGCAGGTCGCCGTCGGCGTTGATCAGGGCGTCGAGGCCGCCGACCTCGTCCGGGCGCACCGGTACCCGCTCGAAGGCGACGTTGCGCTTCAGGAAGGCGGCGACCTGGCGCTCGCCCTCCTCCGGCTCCAGCGAGCAGGTGCAGTAGACGAGGCGGCCGCCCGGCCGCACCAGGGTCGCGGCCTTGTCGATGAGGCGCGCCTGGAGGAGGTGCAGGCGGATCAGGTCGGATTCGGTCTTGGTCCAGGCGACGTCGGGATGGCGGCGGATGGTGCCGGTGGCCGAGCACGGGGCATCGAGCAGCACCGCGTCGAACGGCTCCGGCGGATCGAAGCTCAGCGCATCGCCGACGACGATCTCGACGGTGAGTCCGAGACGGGCGAGGTTTTCGGACAGGCGTTCCAGGCGCGGGCCCGAGCGGTCCAGGGCGGTGACGAGAGCGCCGGCGCCCGCGAGCTGTGCGGTCTTGCCCCCCGGCGCGGCGCAGAGGTCGGCGATGCGCTCGCCGGGCTTCGCACCGAGGAGGCGGGCGGGGATCGCGGCGGCGGCATCCTGCACCCACCACGCGCCTTCGGAGAACCCAGGGAGTTCGGAGACCGGCACGCGCAGGTCGCCGAGCCGCAGCGAGCCGGTGGGAAGCGCGACGGCGCCGAGGCGCTCCGGCCAGTCGCCGGCCTCGCCCTTCAGCGTCAGGTCGATCGCTGCGCCGGCGAGATGTGCGCGGGCGATGGAGGCGGCGGTCTCCGGCCCGTAGGCCGCGCGCCAGCGCGCCGCCAGCCAGTCCGGGGTGTTGGCCTCGAGCGGGTCGCCGGACTCGGCCAGGATCGCGTCGCGCTCGCGCACGATCCGCCGCAGCACCGCGTTGACGAGGCCGGCCAGGTGCCGCGCCTGCGGATCGGCCTTGG
>CAZZZJ010000317.1:1821-4632 GCA_964658355.1 Beijerinckiaceae bacterium | reverse complement strand
AGCAGGGTCGCGAGACTGCCGATCGGCGTGAATTTCGGCCCGAGATCGCAGCCGACGACGTTGGCGTAGAGCATCACCTCGCGGAGTTCCGCCGAGAGGTTCGGCGCCTGCTCGATCGCCAGCGCGCCGACCAGCACGCCCGGCATGTTGTTCATCACCGACGAAACGATCGCGGCGGCAAAGCCCGTCCCCACCGTGGCCGCCAGTTCGCCGTGTCCGGCGAGCCAGGCGAGGGCGTCTGCGAGGTGGTCCGTCAGCCCGGCATTCTTGAGGCCGTAGACCACGAGGTAGAGCCCGAGGCTGAACAGCACGATCTGCCAGGGCGCGCCGGAGAGCACCGTGCGGACCGGGATCACCCCCCGTGCGCCCGAGCCCCAGCGACCGGCGAGCGCCAGCATCGCCAGGGCGCCGGCGCCGGTCACCACCGAGACCGGAACCGCGAACGGCGCGGTCGCGACATAGGCGATCAACAGCGACGCGAGCAGGGGAAACGCGGCCTTGAAGACAAGCGGGTCCCTGACGGCGGACCGGGGGGCCTCGAGGTCGTCGATGCGGTAGGTCGCCGGCAGGTCGTGTCGGTAGAACAGCCACAGCACGCCCAAGGTCGCGGCCAGCGACACGAGGTTCACCGGCACCATCACCGCGGCATAACGGCTGAACGGGACGCCGAAGTAATTCGCGCTGACGATGTTCACCAGGTTGGAGATGACCAGCGGCAGGCTCGTCGTATCGGCAACGAACCCGCATGCGACGATGAAGGCCGCGGCGGCCCTCGGGGGGAAGTCGAGGCGGAGCACGATGGCGAGGACGATCGGCGTCAGCAGCAGCGCCGCGCCGTCGTTGGCGAAGACGGCCGCGATGGCCGCACCGAGAAGGATCACCAACGGAAACAGTCGCCGTCCCTTTCCGCGGCCGAAGCGGGCGATGTGGAGGGCGGCCCAGTGGAAGAAGCCGGCCTCGTCGAGCAGCAGGGAGATGACGATCAGGGCCACGAAAGTGAAGGTCGCGTCCCAGACGATGTGCCAGACCGTCGGGATGTCGCTGAGGTGGATCACGCCCGTGGCGAGCGCCACGACGGCCCCGATCAGGGCGCTCCAGCCGATTCCGAACCCCCGCGGCTGCCAGATGACGAAGACCAGCGTGACGACGAAGATGGCGAGCGCAAGCATCGGGACGCGTTCCGTTCTCGACCGGGCGGATCGGATCAGGCGTCGGCGACGCGGCGACCGTCCGCGTCGAGGACGGGCTCGCCGTCCTCCTTCGCGAACGCGCCGCCCGGGGCCGGAAGCAGGTCGAGCACCGTCTCGGAGGGCCGGCACAGGCGGACGCCTCTCGGCGTGACGACGAGGGGACGGTTCAAGAGGATCGGGTGGGCCGCGATCGCGTCGAGGAGCACGTCGTCCGTCAGGGCGCGATCGCCGAGGCCGAGCGCGGCGTAGGGCGTGCCCGTCTCCCGCAGAAGGCCGCGGAGGCCGATGCCGGAACGTGCGGCCAGCTGGGCGACCATGGCCCGCGATGGCGGGGTCTTGAGGTATTCGACGACGTGCGGCTCGATCCCGGCGTTGCGGATCATCGCCAGGGTGTTGCGGGAAGTGCCGCAATCCGGGTTGTGATAGATCACCACCTCGATCGGCGGCGCTCCGGTGCGGTTCGCGTCAGCCATGTCAGACATGGAGCTCGCCTACGGCCGGCGTGCAGCCGGCACCGAGGGCGGCCAGGGCCGGCGTGCAGACCTCCGGGTGCCCCTGGCAGCAATCGCGCATCAGGAACCGGACCAGGCCGCCGAGCGCCGGATAGGCGGCACTGTACAGGATCGAGCGGCCGTCTCGCCGGGATGCGATCAGCCCGGCATGCTCGAGTTCCTTGGCGTGGAACGACAGGTTGGAAGTCGAGACGCCGACCGCGGCGGCGAGCGTTCCGGCGGCGAGCCCGTCCGGTCCCGCGGTGACGAGCTTCCGGACGATCCGCAGCCGGTTCTCCTGCGCCAGGGCTCGGAAGGCGGCGAGGGCTTGCGCTTCGTCCATCGTCGTTCCAATGTTTCAACGAGTATTGAATCGTAAAGGACGAATGCAGCGTGGACAAGCCGCCCTTCGCCGACGATCTGCCGAACCTGAGCGCCGACCATTTCGCGGTGCCGACCCCGGCCTCCCTCGAGCCGGCTTCGCGCTTCGACCATCCACCGCGCTTCCTGATCCTCTACGGGTCGCTGCGCGAGCGCTCCTTCAGCCGGTTCCTGGCCCAGGAGGCGGCCCGCCTCCTGGAGGCGATGGGCGGCGAGGTGCGGATCTTCCATGCCGACGGCCTGCCGCTGCCCGACGACACCACCGCCGACCATCCCAAGGTGCAGGCCCTGCGCGCCGCCTCGCTCTGGTCGGAGGGGCAGGTCTGGGTCAGCCCCGAGCGGCACGGCACGCTGACCGGCGTGATGAAGAGCCAGATCGACTGGCTGCCGCTCGCCGAGGGGTCGGTGCGCCCGACGCAGGGGCGGACGCTCGCGGTGATGCAGGTCTCGGGCGGCTCGCAATCGTTCAACGCCGTCAACGCCCTGCGGGTGCTCGGGCGCTGGATGCGGATGATCACCATCCCCAACCAGTCCTCCGTGCCCGCCGCCTATACCGCGTTCGACGCGGCCGGCCGGATGAAGCCGGGGCCGCTCTACGACCGCGTCGTCGACGTCTGCGAGGAGCTGTTCCGGTTCACGCTGCTCACCCGCGAGCGGGCCGACATCCTCGTCGACCGCTATTCCGAACGGAAGGAGCGGGCGCCGGCCCGGCTCGATGCGGTGGCGGCCGAGATCGGGTTCGCGAAGCG
>CAZZZJ010000317.1:0-1721 GCA_964658355.1 Beijerinckiaceae bacterium | reverse complement strand
CGCCGCCTGCGCCGCGATCCGCAGCAGGGCGGCGGAGGCGTGGGCATGGGCCAGCACCGCATCGGAGCGGCGGCAGGCCAGGATCGCGTCCTGAAGGATCTGCACCGCCTGCCGCAGGGTGTTCGGGCTCCAGCGCCCGAGCTGGGTCTCGATGCTGCCCTTGCGCTTGAAGTGCAGGCCGCGCCAGCCCGCGGCCATCAGGCTCGGCGCCTTGTCGCCGCCCTCGATCCGGACGGCGAGCAGCTGCAGGGCGTGGCGCAGCCCCGAGCCGAGCATCACCGAGGGATCGAGGCCCTCGTGACGGAAGCGGCGGATGTCGCGCTCCACCACCTCGCCCTGCCCGGCGAAGGCGGCATCGATCAGCGTGTTGAGCTGGCTGCCGGCGACGTCGCTCACCACCGCCTCGACGTCGTCGAGGCCGATGCTGCCTTGCCCGGCGGCATACAGCGCGAGCTTCTCGATCTCGGCGAGGCTCGCCCGGCGGTCTCCCCCTAAGCTCTCGGCGAGCAGCGTGCGGGCCTCGCGGTCGATGCGCAGGGAGCGCGCCTCCAGCGTCCGGTCGATCAGGTCGGCGATCGCCCGCGCGTCGTCGGCGTAGCAGGGGATCGCCAGCGCCTTGGCCGACTTCTCGCACAGGGTGCGCAAGGGGGCGGTCTTGGCCAGGTCCCCGGCCTCGATCACGATACGCGTGCCCTGGATCTCGTCCTTGAGCAGCGCTTCCACCGCGGGCGCGATGGCGCGGCTCGTCGGACGCACCCAGATCGACCGCCTGTCGCCGAACATACCGATCGTGCCGGCCTCGTCGACCAGCCGGCCGGGATCCGAGGCGAGCACGTCCCCGTCGATCCGTACCAGCGCGAACGGGTCGCCGGGATCGGTGACGAAACTCTCGGCCAGCTTTTTGGCACGCTCGGCCACCAGCCCGGTATCGGGGCCAAACAGCAGGATCACGGGCGCGCGCGGGTCGGGGCCGCGCCGCATCAGCCCCTCGATCTCGCCGGCCTTGACCGCAGTCACGAGGCCGCTCGCATCCGCACGCCGGTGGTCCCCGTTGCAACGGCGGGATCCTCCAGACGGAATACGGAATTGACAGGAATCAAGGCTTGGCCGAGAGCACCGCGGCGAGGCGGGTCTTGATCTGGTCGGCGAGCACCGAGGCGAGGCGGATCTCGGCGTCGCGCGCGGCGCGCAAGCTCGCGAAGCGCTGCACCGAGCGGTCGTAGGTCGCGGTGGAGGTCGCCACGCCCTCGGTGATGATCTTGGTGCCGTCGAGGTTCTCGAGGCTGTACTTGATCACGCCGACGATGGTGCCGGCCTCGGCTCGCCCGGTGGTGGTGGAGACGATCGGGGTCTGCACCGACTCGCTGCCCTGCAGCTTCAGGCGGTAGCGCTTCGGTCCCGGCTGGCCGGAGCCATCGAGGGCGAAGATCAGTTCGCTGCGCAGGTAATGCCCGATGCGCTCCTGGTCGCGCGCCATGGCGATGTCGTCGACCTGGATGCCGGCGAGCAGGGCGGGCAGCGATTCGCCCGACGCTGTCGGCCCGTAGAGCGGGCGGAAGCAGGCCGAGAGATTGAGCGCCAGGGCCGCGACGCAGGCGAGTCGGGCCGCCCGCATCAGCCCCGTACCCCGTCCTGCCGTTCCCGCCATCCGCGTCATGCGCCCGCCGTTCCGTTCCATCGCCGCTCTTTAGCGCGTCCGCAGAGCGCCGCGCCATCAGCAT
>CAZZZJ010000316.1:0-4641 GCA_964658355.1 Beijerinckiaceae bacterium | reverse complement strand
CCATGGGCGTGTCGATGCAGCCGGGGCAGACGGCGTTCACCCGGATCCCCCGGGTCGCGTAGTCCAGGGCGGCGCTCTTGGTCAGGCCGATCACGCCGTGCTTGCTGGCGTGGTAGGCGGCCCGGCCAGGCAGCCCGATGCCAGTGAGCGCCCCGCGCCGAACGCAGCGCCCGGTGTTCCCGGCCGGCCGGTCCAGGGCGCCCGCCCGGGCGAGAACGGACCGCAGGATCGGGCAACGCAGCCCGGAACGCCGCCCGGACAGCCCGGCGCGGTCGCTCCGAACGCGCGCCCGGGCGTGCCCGGCCGTCCGGTTCAGCGCCCCGATGCGGTCGAGCCCCCGGGTGCCGCCGGCGGGCCGGGCCGACCCGTGGCTCCGGATTCCGTCGAGCCCCCGGGTGCCGGCCGCCCGCCGGGCCGTCCTGGCGAGCCGGGCGCTCCCCCGAACGCCGGGCCGGGCGTACCCGGACGGCCGTTCCAGCCGCCGGGTGCCGCGGGGCAGCCCGGTCCCGGCCAGCCCAATCCCGGTCAGCCGGGCGCGGGCCGGTTCGGCCCGGGTGCGCAGCCCGGGCAGCCGGGCCTCGATCCGCGCGGCGTCCCGACCGGCCGCGTCGACGACCGGAGCGACGGTTTCAACCGTCCGGGGCGTCCCGGCTACGTGCCGGGCGGCTTCGACACCACCGACGAAAACGTGCGCGACTACGATCGTGTGCGCCGGGACCGGCGCGAGTTCAACGAGGACGGGCGGACCTACATCCGCGAGCCGGGCCGCATCATCGTGCGCGATCGCGACAACTACTTCATCCGCCACGACGAGAACGAGCGCTTCCGCGACCTCGGCCGGAGCGGCTATCGTAGCGAGCGCCGCGGACCCGATACCTACACGTATCTCGACCGCCCCGGCGGCGAGCAGATCGTGACGGTGGTCGACGACGACGGGCGCATGCTGCGCCGCTACCGCCGGTTCCGCGACGGGCGCGAGGTCATGCTCATCGACAACGGCTACGGCGGCGCGCCGCGGCCGATCTACGACGACGTGGTCGACCTGCCGCCGCCCGACATCCGCATCCCGCGCGAGCGCTACGTGGTGGATTACGGCGCGGCCGACGAGCGCGCGGTGTACGAGGCCCTGTCGGCCCCGCCGGTGGTGGCGATCGACCGTCGCTACACGCTGGACCAGGTCCGCTACAGCCCGCAACTGCGTGCCCGGATGCGCAGCGTCGACATCGACACGATCACCTTCGACACTGCGTCGTTCACGGTCACCCCGGATCAGGCGGCCCGGCTCTCGACCATTGCGGCCGCGATCAACCAGGCGATCCGCGCCAACCCGCAGGAGGTCTTCCTGATCGAGGGCTATACCGACGCGGTCGGCTCCGATGTCGACAACCTGTCGCTCTCGGACCGCCGGGCGCAATCGGTCGCCACCGTGCTCACTCAGAACTTCCAGGTGCCGCCGGAGAACCTGACGACGCAGGGCTACGGCGAGCAGTACCTGAAGGTGAACACGCAGAACGCCTCGCGCGAGAACCGCCGGGTGACGGTGCGGCGGATCACGCCGCTGCTGCAGCAGGGCGGCGCCGCGCCGGCGGCACCGCGGTAGGGCCGAAGGCCGGCGGTCAGGGTTGGGGCTGCGCCGATGCGGGATCCTCCCGCCGGCGCAGCGTGACCCGCGTGAGTTCCGACGATCGCCCGAGGCGCAGGGCGAAGCCCGGCCATAAGCCGGTGCCGTTGCTGACGTAGAGCGTCATCCCGTCCACCGCGTACCGCCCCGACACGAACCCGCCGTTGCCGTTCGCGACGAGGCGATCCAGCCCCCGCGTCATGCCTCCATGCGTGTGCCCGGAAAGCTGGAGCGCGACGCCCCGCGCGGCGGCCCGCCTCGCGCCCCGCGGTTGATGGTCGAGCAGGAGAACGGGGGCATCGTCCGGCGCGCCGGCAAGGGCCGCGTCGAGATCCGGACCGGACTGCCCGTGCGCCGGCGCGGACCGGTCAGGGACGCCGGCGAGCACGATCCGGGCGTCTCCGCGCGTGAGCACGGCATGCGCGTTGGCCAGCATGACGATCCCCAGGCCCGTAAGATGGCGCATCCAGGCCGGATAGTCGAAGAAGTATTCGTGGTTGCCCGGAACGGCGTAGACGCCGTCCGGCGCGCGCAGATCGCGCAGGGGCTCAACGTCGGCGCGGCGCATCGCCAGCGAGCCGTCGATGAAGTCGCCCGTCACCACGATCAGGTCGACGCCGGACGCGTTGGCCCGATCGACCACGGCCCTGGCCCAGTCCGCCG
Source organism: Beijerinckiaceae bacterium (assembly GCA_964658355.1). Lineage (GTDB taxonomy): Bacteria > Pseudomonadota > Alphaproteobacteria > Rhizobiales > Beijerinckiaceae > Methylobacterium. The sequence goes on along the minus strand of CAZZZJ010000316.1, from coordinate 2,357 downwards.
GGAACAGGCGGCTGATGTGCAGGTCCGTCAGTTGCAGCAGCCGGTATCCGTCGAACGCCGGGGGCAGATCGCGGATCGTGACGGCGATGTCCCTGATCGGCGGCACGCGGATGGCGCTCGCGACGCCGAAGGCCGCGACGAGCGCCGCCACCGCCGCGGCGGCGTAACGCACGGCGTCCGGGATCCCGACCGCGCCCTGCCGCGCCAGCATGACCGGCAGCGTGCCGAGGCCGAGCAGGATCTGCAGAACCGCCAGCAGCGCGATGGCGCCGAAGGCCCAGTTGAACAGGACGACGATCGCCCGCGGGAATTCGGGCGCGAACACCGACCCGGACGAGAGCCGGCTCCAGAAATGGTACTGCGACACGACGAGCATCAGCAGCGCGATCGCACCCTTGCTCCACACGGGCAGCGACAACGGCCAGAGCCAGCCGACGATGACGAGCAGGCTCGGGGCGGCGAAGATGAGGTGAAAGATGGTGGGTCTCCGCTGGAGGGCGGGCCGTTCCCGCGCCCCCGCGCTGCTCCGCATCGGCGGTCGAGGCAAGGGGAAATCTCAAGACATCGGCACGTCGCCGCATCGTGAGACCACCGCAGGTGGGGCCATCGGCCGGCGGCGGGGCATCGGGTCGGGGGTCGAGAGGGGGTCCGCGAGCGGCGGATTTGTGCCGCCGGCCGCTCCCTCCGGTTGACGCATACCGGCGGTGCGGCGCAACTCCCACGTCCGCTGTCGGGCCGGGACTGGAAACGCATGAGCGACAGCGTCGAGCTGATACGATCCGGCACGCCGGTCTTCCGCCGCACCGCGCTGGCGCTGGCGGCGGCCGGTTTCTCCACCTTCGCCGTGCTCTACGGCGTGCAGCCGCTGCTGCCGATCTACGCCGACGATTTCGGCGTCTCGCCCGCCGAGAGCAGCCTCGCCCTGTCCCTGCCCTGCGGCGTGCTGGCGGTGGCGCTGCTCTTCGTCAGCCCGATCTCCGAGGTCTGGGGCCGGAAGCCCGTGATGCTGGCCTCGCTCTTCGCCTCCGCCCTGCTGACGATCGTCGCCGCGATGGTGCCGAGCTGGCACGGGTTCCTGGCGCTGCGCGCGCTCACGGGCCTGGCCGCCAGCGGGCTGCCGGCGGTGGCGATGGCCTATCTCGGCGAGGAGATGGACGGGCGCTCGATCGGCCTGTCGATGGGGCTGCTCGTCGGCGGCAACGCGGTGGGCGGGATGTGCGGGCGGCTCATCGCCGGCATCATCGCCGACCATGTCTCGTGGCGCCTCGGCATCGGCACCATCGGCGTCCTGGCGCTCGTCGCGGCGATCGCGTTCTGGTGGGCGCTGCCGCCCTCGCGCAGCTTCGTCCCCCACCGGATGCGCTGGCGCGAGGTGCCCGGCACCTTCGGCCAGCACTTCCGCGATCCCGGCCTGCCGTGGCTGTTCTCCGAGGCCTTCCTGCTGATGGGCGGCTTCGTCTGCATCTACAACTACATCGGCTTCCGGCTGCTCGATCCGCCCTTCTCGCTGAGCCAGACGGCGATCGGCGCGATCTTCGTCGTCTACCTGTTCGGCACGATCAGCTCGACGCTCACCGGCGAGGTCGCGAGCCGCCTCGGGCGGCGCAAGGTGCTGTGGCTCGCCATCGGCGTCGCGCTCGCCGGCATCCTGATGACCCTGTCGCAGAGCCTGTGGCTCGTGGTGCTCGGCATCGTCGTCACCACCATCGGCTTCTTCGGCGCCCATTCGGTGGCGAGCAGCTGGATCGGCCGGCGCGCCCTGCGCGACCGGGCGCAGGCTTCCTCGGTCTATCTCTGCCTGTATTATCTCGGCTCGTCGGTGCTCGGCACGGCCGGCGGCTGGTTCTTCGCCCATTCCGGCTGGAGCGGCGTGGTGGCGTTCGTCGGCATCCTCTACCTGTTGGCGCTCGCCATCGCGCTCCGCCTCTCGCGCCTCGCGCCGCTCGTGCCGGCGGCACACGGACGTTCGTCATGACCGGATCCCAACGCAGCCACGAGACCCACGTCGCCGACCAGTTCGGCTCGCAGGCTGCGGCCTACGTGGCGAGCGTCGTCCACGCGGCCGGCGCCGACCTCGACCGCATGGCCCGGCGGATGCGCGAGCTCCGCCCGGCCCGCGCGCTCGATCTCGGCTGCGGCGGCGGCCACGTCGCCTTCGCGATCGCGCCGGAAGCCGGCACGGTCACGGCGCTCGACCTCTCGCCCGACATGCTCGCGGCGGTGGCGGCCGAGGCCGCCCGGCGCGGGCTTTCGAACATCGCGACCGAGGCCGGCTCGGTGGAGACGCTGCCGTTTCCCGACGCGGCCTTCGACGCGGTCGCGACCCGGTTCAGCGCGCATCACTGGCGCGACGTGCG
>CAZZZJ010000315.1:0-4649 GCA_964658355.1 Beijerinckiaceae bacterium | reverse complement strand
GAACCAGCCCTTCTCGGCCATCGCCGCGATGAGCGAGCGCGGCATCTCGGCCTTCCGCGGATCGAGTTCGTCGGCCAGCGGCATCACCACGTCGCGGGCGAAGGCGCGGGCCTCGACCTGGAGGGCGGCGCGCTCGTCGGTGCGCCAGGGCGACATCAACTCGGGCGGCTTCGGAGCGTGGCGATCCGTCTTTGCGGACGCATCGGCGGATGCAGCTGAAGCGGGGGCGTTGGAAATCGGATCCTCCCGGACGATTGTCGTGTCTCTTGTCCCGGCAAAGTGGATCGCGGGCCGCCGGAGGCAATGAGCGGCCGCCCATCGTTCTACCGGACTCGCCACTTGGAATAGCGTTCGCGGGCACGCTCCAGGGCGGCGGCGAGCGGAAAGAGCGGGTCGGGCGAGGCCTCGACCAGGCGGTGCGCGATGGCCCTCCGCCCCGTCCAGAACATCTCAGCGAGCCGGTAGTCCGGGGCGGCGCAGGAATCGATCCTTTCGATGGTGCCGTCGCGAAGCGCGGCCTCGGTCAGGCGGTGGACCAGCTGGACGCCCGGCGCGCCCGCGGCCTCCGCCTCGTCGTAGGAGATCTTCAGGACGAAGCTGTCGGATCCGCTTCGCGGAAGGATCGCGGCGGCGAGCGTGCGCCCGCGCCGGCGCAGGCGCACGATGCGGATCCGGCCCCCTGCCCCGAATCCGGTGACCATCCCGCGCATGAACGCGGCTTCGGCCGGTCGCTGGCCGAGCGCCGTTCCGGCCCGGCCCTTCCATCCGGCGGTCTCAAGCGCGACGTAGTCGTCGAGCGCGTCGATCAGCGCGGCCGGATCGGCGACGGTTTCCAGCACGACGGTGCCGGCAGATTCCAGGCGTTCGCGCCCGAGGCGCAGCTTGCGCCGGCTTCTCGCGCTCACGTGGCCCAGATAGCCGGCGCGCTCCGTTGGCGGCAGGCCGGCGAGGTCGAGCGATCCCCGGGCATGCGTCCAGTAGGCGGCGTCGCGCCGCTCCTTCCGCGCCGCCAGCAATGCGGCGAAGGGGCCGTCCGCCGGTGCGTCGTGGAGGAGCAGGCGCGGCGGCAGCCCGAGCGCCTTCGGCGCGTCCAGCAAGGCCCGGAGAGCCCGGTCCGGGTCGGCGGCATCGAGCAGCGGCACGCCCAGCGGACAGAAACCGTGCCGCCAGCCGATCAGCACCGCCAGCGGCAGGCCCCAGCGGGCGCGCGAGACCCGGAACGGCCACAGGGCGAGAAGGCGTGCGTCCGTCTCCTCCGGCGGCCGGTCGGCGACGATCAGCAGCCGCACTCCGCCCCCGAAGGCCTGGGCCGCCGGCAGGGCGTAGTCGGCCTCGTAGAACGGGTTCGCGATGCACGACCGCGCGCCGAGGTCGCGCCAGGCCGCGACGAAGGGGGCGGCGGGATCGAGCGGGCGCAGGGCGGCGAACAGGCCGCCGGGCAGCGTCGCCGTCGGATCTTCCCTCACCCGGCGACCCGGCCGAGGCGGCGCCGCACCACGCCGGCGACGCCGACCACGTCGTAGCGCCAGGCGGCCGCGAGGAAACCGAGGGTCAGGATGACGAGGCGCAGGATCAGCGCCGGCACGCCCTCCCCGCCCGGAATCCAGGCGATCGCCGCCGGGACGAGCCCGGTCGCGAGCGCGACCGCCGCGATGCCGGCGACGTCGGCCAGCGGCAGCGGCATCGCCGGCAATCCGGAGCCTTGCCGGTTCGCGCCGAGGATGAAGACGAGACAGGCCGCCGCCTGCCCCGCCGCGAAGGCCATCGCCGCGCCGGCGACCCCAAGATGCGGGATCAGCGCCAGCGAGATCACGGTCACCGTCGCCAGGGTCGCCGTGGAGGCCACGGCCTCGAGGCGGCTCGAATGGGTGAAGTAGATGATCTGCCCGAAATAGTAGGCGCGGAACATCATCAGGATGCTGGCCAGGATCAGAACCGGGGCCAGCGCCCGCGCCTGGTCGCGGTAATCCGGCCCGAGCAGGACCGAGACGACGATCCCGTCGAAGTTGAGGAAGAACGCGGCGCCGAAGGCCGCGACCAGCGCCATGGCGCGGGCGGCGTCGCACAGCACCGCGGTCGCCGCCGCCATCCCTCCGGTGCGCGCCTCCCGCTTGGCGATCGAGATCAGCGACAGGGCCAGCGCCTCTCCGAACACGACGAAGCTCTGCTTCAGGAAGTCGGCGATCGCGCCGTAGGCGCCGAGATGCTCCGGCCCGACGGTCTTCACGATGATCAGCCGGTCGACCACCTGCGCCAGAGCCGCGATGCCGAAGGACAGGACCAGCGGCCAGCCGTAGGCGATGAGGCGCAGGGCTTCCGCCCGGTTGCCGCGCCCCGGCATCAGCGGGATCACCGTCGCCGCCGCCGGGATCGACGACAGCGCGTAGGCGGCTGCCACCGCGAGCGCGAGGTGGACGGCATCGCCCGACACGCTCAGCACCGCGCCGCCGAGGCCGAGGATCAGGATCCCGCGTAGGATCACCGACATCGCGACCGCGACGACCTTGAGCCGGGTGCGGGCGATCTCCGTGGCGCCCTCGAACAGGGTCGTGCCGAAGGCGAGCGCCACGATCGCCGCGGCGATCCGCGGAGACACGATGTGGAGCGCCACCGCGAGCGCGCTCCCGAGCGCCGCCAGCGCCAGGGTGCAGAGGAGGATGCGCAGGACGGTGCCGACCTGCACACCCTCGCTCGCCTCGTCGTAGAGGGCGAAGAACGCGAATTTCGGCCACTGGCAGGTGGCCCCGTACAGAACCAGCGCCCAGGACAGGATGTAGAGGTAGGTGCCGTAGCTCTCCGGCGGGGCGAGCCGGGTGAAGACCGCGACCGCCCCGAGGTTGATCGCGGCGGCAAAGCCCCGGGAGCCGACGTAGATCGCGGTATGATGGGCGATCATCCGCGGTCTTTGCGCGTCCGCACGGGCCCGCCTTCCCGCAACGGGGCGGATTCGCTCCGTTGCGGAACGACTCGGAGAGGCCGGGGGCATGACATCGGCGGACGCTGCACCGGCCGTGCCGCGCCGTCCATCCCGCGCTGCGGCAACGGTTGACCGGCCGTTGACTTCGCAGTCGCGAAGGCGCATAGCCCGAGGGCAGCGTCAGCGGCCGACAGACGGGTCCGCTTGAGAGGGCTGCGTGACGGATACGAGGGACGGCGCGGATCGCGCCTCTCCGAATGTCCGGCCCCTCTCTTCATAACGTGCATGCACCCGGGCCGCCCCATCACGCGGGCAGCCTCCTGCTCTACGGATCGCACCTTTTTCGTTCTCTGCGGCGCCGCTCGACATGAGCTGGGCCCGCGTTCGCGATCCGGCTGCCTGAGAAGTAACACCTTGACCCAGTTTACCGATTTCGGTCTCGCCCAGCCCGTGCTGAAGGCGCTCGAAGAGGCCGGCTACCACACCCCCACCCCGATCCAGTCCCAGGCGATCCGTCCGGCGATGGAGGGCCGCGACCTCTGCGGCATCGCCCAGACCGGCACCGGCAAGACCGCCGCCTTCGCCCTGCCGATCCTGCACCGCCTCAGCCTCGAGAAGCGCCATGCGCCGCGCCGCGGCTGCCGCGTGCTGGTGCTGTCGCCGACCCGCGAACTCGCCAACCAGATCGCCGAGAGCTTCTCGGATTACGGTAAGCACCTGCCGCTGACCAACACCGTCGTGTTCGGCGGCGTCACCATCGGCCGCCAGGAGCGGGCGCTGGCGCCGGGCGTCGACATCCTCGTCGCCACGCCCGGCCGGCTGATCGACCTCGTCGATCGCCGCTCGCTGACCCTGGAGGGCGTCGAGATCCTCGTCCTCGACGAGGCCGACCAGATGCTCGATCTCGGCTTCATCCATGCGCTCAAGCGCATCGTGAAGATGCTGCCGGCCAAGCGGCAGAGCCTGTTCTTCTCGGCCACCATGCCGAAGAACATCGCCGGCCTCGCCGACCAGTATCTGCGCGATCCCGTCCAGGTCGCCGTCACCCCCGTCGCGACGACGGCGGAGCGTGTCGAGCAGCAGGTGATCTTCGCCCACACCGGCGCCAAGCAGGCGCTGCTCGCCCACATCCTGCGCGACCCGAAGATCGAGCGGGTGCTCGTCTTCACCCGGACCAAGCACGGCGCCGACCGCGTCGTGCGCGGCCTGGAGAAGGTCGGCACCGCAGCCTCCGCCATTCACGGCAACAAGTCCCAGCCGCAGCGCGAGCGGGCGCTCGCCGCCTTCAAGGACGGCCAGTGCCGCGTGCTCGTGGCGACCGACATCGCCGCGCGCGGCATCGACGTCGAGGCGGTGAGCCACGTCGTCAATTTCGACCTGCCGAACGTGCCCGAGAGCTACGTCCACCGCATCGGCCGCACCGCGCGCGCCGGCGCCGACGGGCTCGCGATCTCGTTCTGCAACGACGAGGAGAAGGCGTATCTGCGCGACATCGAGCGCATCACCCGCCAGCGCATCCCCGTCGCCCCCTACCCCGAGGGCTTCACCCCGCCCTCGCGTCAGGAGGCGGCCGAGATCGCCCAGGCCGAGGAGCGCCGTCCCGACACCCGCGGCCAGCGCCCCGGCGGCGGCCGTCCGGGCCAGCGTCCCGGTGCGCGTCCGGGCCAGGGTCGTCCCTTCGGCGGCGGCAACCGCTCGGTAGCAGCACGCAGCCAGGCCCCCGCCACGGTCG
>CAZZZJ010000314.1:0-4655 GCA_964658355.1 Beijerinckiaceae bacterium | reverse complement strand
GAGACGAGCCTTGGCCAACGCCGGCTCAGCATCCGTCACCGTCGAGGCCGCGTCCGCGGCGTCGCCGACGCGTGCCCTCCGCTCGCTTCTGCTTACCCGCCCCTGAGGGCCGTCCGGGCGTGCGCCTGGGCCCTTAGGGGATCGCATCGCCGACCACACAGGCTTTGAAGGCCGCCCGATCCGCTCGGCGGAGGCGCGCCGCGACAGGGTGAACACTCCGATGACCAGCGTTTCCGAGACCCAAAAAGACCGCGTCGTGATCTTCGACACGACGTTGCGCGACGGCGAGCAGTGCCCGGGCGCGACCATGACCCTCGACGAGAAGCTCGCGGTCGCCGAATTGCTCGACGCGATGGGCGTCGACGTCATCGAGGCCGGCTTCCCGATCGCTTCGAACGGCGACTTCGAAGCCGTCTCCGAGATCGCGCGCCGGTCCAAGCGCGCCACCATCGCCGGCCTCGCCAGGGCCATTCCCGCCGACATCGCGCGGGCCGGCGAAGCCGTGCGGCACGCGCGCCAGGGGCGCATCCACACCTTCGTCTCGACCTCGCCGATCCACCTCGCGCACCAGATGCGCAAGACCGAGGACGAGGTGATCGAGATCATCCTGAAGACGGTGGCCCAGGCGCGCGACCTCGTCGCCGACGTCGAGTGGTCGGCGATGGACGCGACCCGTACGCCGATCGACTACCTGTGCCGCTGCGTCGAATCGGCGATCAAGGCCGGCGCGACGACGATCAACCTGCCCGACACCGTCGGCTACGCGACGCCGGGCGAGTATCGCGCGATGTTCGAGGCCGTGCGCGAGCGCGTGCCGAACGCCGACAAGGCGATCTTCTCGGTCCATTGCCACAACGACCTCGGCCTCGCGATCGCCAATACGCTGGCCGGCATCGAGGGCGGCGCCCGGCAGGTCGAGTGCACGGTCAACGGGATCGGCGAGCGCGCCGGCAATGCCGCCTTGGAAGAGGTCGTGATGGCGATCCGCACGCGCGGCGACGTGCTGCCCTACGAGACCGGCATCGAATCGACGATGCTGACCCGGGCCTCGAAGCTCGTCAGCCACGCGACGAACTTCCCGGTGCAGTTCAACAAGGCGATCGTCGGCCGCAACGCCTTCGCCCACGAGAGCGGCATCCATCAGGACGGGATGCTCAAGCACGCCGAGACCTACGAGATCATGACGCCGGCCTCCGTCGGCCTCACCAAGACAAACCTCGTGATGGGTAAGCATTCCGGCCGGGCCGCCTTCCGTTCGAAGCTGGACGAACTCGGCCTCAAGCTGTCCGACAACCAGCTGCAGGACGTGTTCGAGCGATTCAAGGCCTTGGCGGACCGCAAGAAGAACGTTTACGACGAGGACATCGAAGCGTTGGTCGACGAGAACCTCGCCACCGCCCACGACCGGATCCGCCTGGTCTCGCTCTCCGTCATCGCCGGCACCCGCGGGCCGCAGCGCGCGACGATGAAGATCGCGATGGACGGGAGGACGCTCACCGAGGAGGCCGACGGCAACGGGCCGGTCGACGCGGTGTTCAACGCGATCCAGGCCCTGGTGCCGCACGAGGCGCAGCTCGAGCTGTATCAGGTCCACGCGGTCACGGCGGGCACGGATGCGCAGGCCGAGGTTTCGGTCCGGCTGAAGGCCGGCGAGCGCTCGATCACGGCGCGCGGCGCCGACCCGGACACCCTCGTGGCTTCCGCCAAGGCTTACCTCTCGGCCCTGAATAAGCTCGCGGCCTCCGCCGTGCGCCTGCACGCGCAACATGCCGCGGCCGAGTAGGGCAAAAACCGACCGGCCGGGGGAAAATCCTCGTCGATGGGCAAAAACCTCGAACACGGGGTGGACAGCCCCCGGCCCGATTGCTATCAGCCCGCATCGCAGCGGGACTTGGTGGACCGCGGCGGATCGCTCACAGCGATCGGGCGCATAGCTCAGTTGGTAGAGCAGCTGACTCTTAATCAGCGGGTCCTAGGTTCGAACCCTAGTGCGCCCACCAAGCAAACTTCTTCCCCGACAGCGACATCGTCGCCCTCGTGTCCGGCCGACGCATTCGGATTTTCCGCTTGTGTGGAATTCCGCCGGGCGGATGCCGACCCGACCGGCATCTGGGCCGGGCCTGTCTAGAGGCGGCCGCCTTTCGACGTCGCTCCGGGGCTATGCGACATGCCGGCGCTGCCCTTCGGGTCCCGAGGCGACGTCCACCAGCCATAGGCATACGACAGACAAGTCGGCCGGGAGACGGCGCAGTCGCGCGTTCGCGCGCTCCGAACCCTTGATCCGACGCGCCTGATCGACCTGCAGGGCGCCGTATTCCTCGGGCCAGCGGTCCTAACTCGGCTCTGAGATCTCCGCTTCTCTGCAGGCAAGGGCCAAACTCTTGAACGGTGCTGTCTGCACCTCGATCCGGCGACGCTTGAGCACGACCTGCTCCGCCCACACCGCCGCACCCCGTGTCCTGCCCGGTGTGGAGCCCGTCGGGAACCTCACGCGATGATCATCGCCCAGATCCGCGGCCACGACCGGATCCTCCTCGGCCGGATCTTCCGCCACACGACCAGCCACAACCTGGAATGGCGCGAGGTGGTCGCCTTCGTCGGACGGATCGGCTGCACGGAGGAGAAGCGCGGAGACGAATGGGGCATCACCCTGGCCGGCCGCGGGACAAGGCGATGGACCGGCGCGAGGTGGAGCGCCTGCATTACCTGATGGAGGGCGCCGGCTTCTCGCCCTACGCGACCGAGATCCTCGACGCCTCCCCGCCCCCGAGAAGCGACGGCTTCCGCGTTGAAAGGGGGCACCGGTCCGATGCCTTGCGTGGTCCGTGTGCCCGGCGACACGTTTCGCGCGTCATCCCCCAGGGAACGCACGACGCCGCGTCAGGCGCGCTACCGCTCACCGAAGGATAAGAACTTGCCCAAGCTCACGACATCCGTCGACTATTCCGACCGCGACGCCGCCATCGCCATCAACTCGTACACCACGGTCCTTCGGCATCCGAAGGTGCCGCACGAGCTGTTCGCCACCTACTGGCGGGACGTGCACGGCCCCCTCTGCTCGCGGATCCCGGGGCTCGGCTGGTACGTGCAGACCCATCTCTCCCGCGAACAGGACGCGCGCCTCTGGCCGGCGATGGACGGCATCAAGCCCTTCCCGGACTACGACCTCGATGGCGGCGTCGAGATCGGGTTCCAAGCGGCTGAGGACCAGGCCGCGTTCAACGAGGCCTGTCCGATCCTGTTCGCGGACGAGCAGAACATGTTCGCGGCGACCGTCGCCTACGCGCTGCCGAAGGGATCGACGACATTTGTCGACCGGGTCGCGGAACCCTCCCCGAACGCGGACGACGGGCTCGACCGCATCCACCTTCATCTCGGTGCCGCCCATGACGATGCGGCGGCGTTCGGCGAGCGCGTCGGTCGCCTCGCCCGGGCGCTCGCCGCCGAGGAGGCGGTGCTGCGGGTCCGCCTGCACCTCCCCGACCCTTACGACAACGACCACCCGGCGCCCCCGGCGCCCAACGTCGGGCACGAGGTTCCCGCCGAACGCCGCTTGATCGCGATCATCGACTTCGCCTTCGCCTCGCCCCTGGAACGAAGCATCTTCTATGCGTCCGACGCCTTCGTCCTTGCCGGCGAGGGCCTCGCGACCGACGTGGCCCATGCCTCTCCGTTCGCGGTCAGCGGCGTCTACACATATGTCCGCGACAAGCAGCTGACGCTCGCCGGCCTGCGGGGCAGCCGGCCGGCCCAGCTCATCGAGCGGCTCGGCGGCCGGAACCAAGTCGCCGATGATGTCCGTCACCTGCTTCACACCGGGACGCTTCCGGGTCGCTGACGGCTCGGGCGAGACCCTCGACGATGTCCAGGGCGCTCCCGTGTCGGCCTCCTGGCAGACCGCGTCCTCGTCGATCACGCGCAGCACCTCGACGAGACGGTCACGCTGTCTGGTCAAAGCCTCGACGGCGCGGGGACAGGGCATCCCGAATTGCCTCGCGCCATGGCCGACGCGGAGCGTCGACCTGGCAGGCGTGGATGTCAGCGCAGAAGCCCGGGCGCGCCCGCGTCCCTGTGACGGATCGATCACGTCGAGGGAATTCGGACCACCACTTTGGGGGGCGGCATGGCGTGCTCGGGTTACGCTAACGCAGAAAAGCCGCCAGGGTCCCGTTTGCGGAACGCAGACCGTCCGGTCATCCCGGCCCCAGGAGGTTCGTGAAGTTCGCGACGATCCCGGGCATCCGGCTGCCCTTCCGGGACGAGGCCATCAACCGGACCTGGTAGCGGGCGCCGTCAGCGCCCTCGATCGTCCGCTCGGAGGGCCGGCTCGTCGCCAGCACCGTCGGGATCTCGTCCAGCAGCCACGTCAGGGGGATCGGCGACGAGAAGTTGCGCAGGGGCCGACCGACGTCGCCCGGCTGCAGGCCGAAGATCTCAGCCGCAGCGCGGGTGAACATGCGGATGTGGAGATCCGGCGTGAGGAGCACGCTGGCGACGTTCATGCCCTCGAACAGCGTGGCCTGGTCATCGCTCATCTGGTCGATGGCCTCGATCTTGGACGTCAGCTCGGAATTCACCGTCTGAAGCTCCTCGTTCAGAGACTGGGTCTCCTCCTTCGACGCCTCCAGTTCCTCGTTGGCGGCCTGCATCTCCTC
>CAZZZJ010000313.1:0-4656 GCA_964658355.1 Beijerinckiaceae bacterium | reverse complement strand
GGTTGAAGAAGGCATCGCCCAGCAGCGTCGCCTCGGGACCGATGAACACGCCGTCTGTCACCGCGTATCCGGCTCTCAGGCGAACGTAGTAGGCACGAAACAGCGTCGAGTAGGATGCGTTGGCGGCGAACAGGGTGTCGGCCGTTGGGTTGAGATAGAGGTCGGCGGCAACCTTCGCGCCGACGCCGGTCCCGACCACGGGATTGTTCGGGTCGATCACGGACAGCGAATTGCTGCGGATGTTCACGCCGACGTAGCCGGCGAGGGCGGCCTGCTGCCAGATCCACTCGTAGCCCAACATGGCGGTGCCCTCCTCCTGCTCGCCGCGCACCGTGCGCCCGGTGCCGGAGGGATAGGAGTAGGTCCCGGCCAAGCCTTGCACGCGGATGCGCGGACCGCTCTCGTTGAGGGGCGTCACGGGGGCGATCGTCGCGGTGACGACACCGAAGGCGGAGCTGTTCGACGTCACGGTGGCGGCGGAATCGATCGCGACGATGTAATCGTCCTGGACCGCCGCGCTCTCCGCACCGGTGTACCAGTCGGCGGCCGATGCGAAGTTCGGCAGGCCAAGCGTCGCCAGCGCTCCGGCGATGCAGAGACGTGCGCAAAGATGGGTCATCATCTCGTCCGGTCGCGTACTCAGATCCTCGCCGCATAGCGATATCCGAGTCCAGAAAGCGTCGAATGCATTAAAAATTCGTTAAAATATACTTTATATCAGAGTTCAATTCGCCTAGATTGTACAACCACGAGTTGTAATCAATCTAGATACGTACTTGCGAAGATCGATCTGCAAGATATGGAGACCTAAAAACTCATGATTGATGTCGTCTGGTAGAAAACCCAAGATGCAGGTTTTTTATCTCTTGGTCATGAATATAAATTAGAGGCTAAAGCTCAGATTTTAATGCTCGTTTCGAACGATTTCTTCTCCGGGGCGTCAGCGCTTCCGCAACGGTCCGAGGCCAAGACGGCCATCTTTCGTTCGAGACTCGATGGTGAAGCTTGGCCTCGCGTCCCGCGGATGCGAGACCGCCGTGGTCGACGCCTATCGGTCGACGCTCGGCGGTCGAACCCGGACGACCGCCCGGCCGCGCTGGATCGAGGGGTGGTTCTCAGGGGCGAACGGCTCGGGCCGCCCGCGCTCGTGCGGATGCTGCGACGTCGACCGCAAGGGAGAAGAAACGTCGTCGTCCGAGACGGATCTAGGCCGCATCGGCTCGGCGTAGCGGTGTGACGGCCCCATCGACCGCATCGATGAGGTCTTGCCCGCTGAACGGCTTGCAGAGCGTCTGGAACGCAGATCCGCCCTGGGAGCGGACCGGTTCGGGAGACATCAACACGATTGCAACTCTTGGATGGGTACGCGAGGTGACCTCCGCAAGCGATGCCCCGTCCAAGCCCGGCAATGCGTGAGCACACAGCAGGACCGCGAAATCCCGAGACTTGGCAAGAGCGTCGATCGCCTGCTCCGCCGAGGCGACGGGCGTCACCACGTATCCCCGACCGGTCAGGCTCTCGGCTGTCGCCGCGCGGAGGACCGCATCGGGCTCGACGAGAAGCACCGGCTGCGCCGTCCCGGTAGGATCGGACTGCGCGATGCTCGCCGACGTGATCGGAAAGACCAGTGCGACGGCGATGCCCTCGGCCGCGGACGCGACGCGCATCGACCCGTCGATCGCGTCCATCTGATCCTGGACCGCGTCGATCCCACGACCGGCCCGGAAGCCATGGGGGAGGGACAAGTCGACCCTCAGGCCGGGCCGGGCGTCGCCGGAGATCGCCGTCGTCTGCGTGATCGACAGCGTGACGACGGCATCGGCCGGGAGCGAGGCCTGTGCATCGCTGGCAAGGTTCAGCAACGCGACCTCGAGTTCGCGGGTGCTGCAGGCGAGCTCGGGCAGGGTGCCGGCCGATGGGGTCATCGCGAGGCTGGGCAGGATCGCCGCCTGGATGAACGCCACGGTCCGGGCCAGGATCTGGGTTACGTCCTCGTTCTCCGCGCTAGCCTGGACGGGATCGACGAGGGCCGTCATGTGCTTCACGAGCGCCGCACCGCGAGCGGCATCGCGACGTGCGGTTTCGATCCTGTGGCGACGCGCGAAGCCGGTCTCGCTTTCGATGTCGTTCAGGGCTGCGGCGATGGCGTCGAGTGCGCCGCCGACATCCTGGGCGATCCCTGCGATGACGGCCCTTGCGGGGAAGCCGGCAGGCGGATCCGCCAGGGCGGCGCCGGGCGCGACGGAAGCGGTGACCGGGGCGGGAAGGGCGGCCTGCGCGATTTCACGGGTCAATGCGTGGAGACGCACCGGATGCCCGTGGAGCGCGACGGCCGTGAGGCGCAGGACCAAGCGGCGGCCCGCCGCGTCTTCCGGACCGGCCTGGGTGCGAATGACGACCTCACGGATGGAGCCGGGGTCCTCGCAGGCGGCGCGCATCGCGTGGGTGAGCAGATCCCGGTCGTCCGCGTCGATCCGCGCGACCATCTCCTCGAGATCGCACGTCCGCTCGGCCGCGTTCTCGATCGCGGCGGCCGATCCGTCCGCCCAGGTGACGCGCCCGTTCCGCAGGTCGACTTCCCAGCATGTGAAGCCCCCGAGCAGTCGCACCGACCGGACGCGGTCGCGGCTGCGGGCCAGGGCGCCCCGCGACTCCCCGAGGAGACGTTCCCGTCCCTGGCTTCGACCGATGCAGGCGCCGACGGCATCGGACAGGGCGGCGAAGTCGGCGACCGCCGCATCGCCGAGGCGATCGGCCCGGTCCTCGCGTGCCGCGCTCACGATCCGCTTGAGGTCTCGGCTCAGCCATCCCCCGAGCGCCCCGCCGGCATAGGCTGCGAAGAGGGAAGCCGCGGCGAGGGCGGCGAGGGTCGGCGCGTTCGGTCCCGCATCGGCCGCGACGCGGTCATGCGCCCTGACCGAGACCATCCAACCGAGCCCGGTGCTTTCGGCGACAGCGACGATGGCCTCATGGACTGTACCATCGCGCGTTGCACCGGTCGATCGGTGCAGCATGCGGCCTCCGGCATTCATGATCTGAACGACCGCATCCCGGGCCGTGCCCCCGAGGCCGTTGCGCAGGGCGGCGACCGTCTCCTGAATCGAGTCCGGCTTGAGCTGGACCGCCAGGACGCCGATGACGACGGCGCCCCCGGCGCGGACCGGCGCGCCGACGATCACGTTCAGCGGCGCGTCGGCGCCCGCCCGGGTCCGGTCGCTCGCATCGCCGATCACGATCCCCGACAGCCCGCGGGCGAACCACGTCGTTTGGGACACGTCGGCGCCGGCGAGGGAACCGCTCGCGGTCGCCAGCACCCGGCCGTTCCGGTCGGCGATGAGGATATCGGCATATCCCGGGTGAAGGGCGCGCCAGCGCTCGAGGAACGGGCGGATGGCCTCCCCATTCCTGTCCCGCGCGAACACGACGTTCTCCGCGGCGAGGCTGACGTCGCGTCCGACCGTCGCCAGGTCCTCGCCGAGCCTGTCGGCGATCAGGCGCGCCGCGCGATAAACCTCCGCCTCGGCCGCCCGCGCCGCCTCGGCCTCGTTTCGCGTGCCGATCAGGTGCACGCAGGCACCTCCTGCGAGAACCGAGAGCGCGAGAATCGCAGCGAGGAGGCCTCGGAGCGACACGGATCGTCCAATAAGCATTGTCAGGGCCTAACGAGGCTCACCAAAATGCGAGCGAGTACCTTTACATTTCGATAGACATGATTAACAAAACGTTAATAGTGTCGCATATACAGGTCCTTTGTATTCATGGACTTTCATCTTGGTCTGAAAGCACACGACATCCGAAATCCCGCGCTCGGCGGCGTCCAGGCCTAAGACGACGCATTGACCGCTCGGGCGCAGGCGCGCCATCGGATCCTCGATGCTCCGACCCGAGGTCACCTCGGTCGAACCGCCGGCCGGGGTGGCGGCCGCGGGACACTGCCCGGGACGCAGGGCGGCGACGCCGCTGACGTTGGCCAAGGCGCGCTCGCCGATGCCGCGCGCCGCATCGGAGCCATCGCCCCGGACGCGATGGCGCAACGCGTGCGTCGGCGTATCGCCGATCAGGACGAGCGCAGCGCCGCCGGCCTCGTCGGCGCCCCGGCGCAGGGCGGCGGCCGGGCTCGAACGCGCAGGAACTCGCGGCATCGCGCGATCCGCGATCCAAAGGATGATGCAGGGGGATCATGGGGGCGCGCGACATAATCGAACCATGCGACGTCCTTCAGATGGCCATTTTCCCATTGCGAATTGCGGCCCGACCAACCTCAGGGGCCGCATGTCCTTCCTGCACGAACTGCCGATCGCCGACCTGATCGCGTCCTACGGCTACGTCGCGATCTTCGTCATCATCACCCTGGAGAGCGCCGGCGTGCCGATGCCGGGCGAGACGGTGCTGATCTCCTCGGCCGTCTATGCCGGCAGCACCGGCAACCTCAACATCGCGCTGATCATCGCCGCCGCGGCCTCCGCCGCGATCATCGGCGACAACCTCGGCTACTGGGTCGGCCGGCGCTGGGGCATGCCGCTGCTGCTGCGTTACGGCCGCCTCATCGCCCTCGACCACGGCCGGCTGAAGCTCGGGCAGTACCTGTTCCGCGAGCATGGCGGGAAGATCGTGTTCTTCGGCCGCTTCACCGCGATGCTGCGCGCCTACGCGGCG
>CAZZZJ010000312.1:0-4656 GCA_964658355.1 Beijerinckiaceae bacterium | reverse complement strand
GTCCTCACCGTCGTCGAGCAGAACCGGGTCCTGTCCTTCCCGGCGGCCGAGTTCTTCTACGAGAATCCGGACGTCGCCGCCGGCATCGTCGTCAAGCAGGGCGAGCTCATCCCCGCCGCGGAGGAGAGCTACAACCACACCGCCCGCGTCTGCCGCGTGGGGCCCGACGGCAAGACCTACATCGCGCTCGGCCAGCCCTACAACGTGCCGGCCCCGGAGAAACTCGACCTCTACCGCACGCACGGCATCGGCGGCATCGTCCGCATGGATGCCGACGGCAAGAACCGCGAGGTCTACGCCACCGGCATCCGCAACTCCGTCGGCATCGATTTCGCCACGGACAAGACGCTCTGGTTCACCGACAACCAGGTCGACGGCATGGGCGACGACAAGCCGCCGGGCGAATTGAACCATGCGACCAAGGCCGGCGAGAACTTCGGCTTCCCCTGGTTCGGCGGCGGCAGCGTCCGCACCGTCGAGTACAAGGACCAGACGCCGCCGGCGGGCGTCGTCGCGCCGGTGGCCGAGCTGCCGCCGCACGCGGCCGATCTCGGGCTGACCTTCTACAACGGCCGCCAGTTCCCCAAGAGCTATCGCGGCGGGATCTTCATCGCCGAGCACGGCTCGTGGAACCGCACCGAACCGGTCGGCGCCCGGGTCATGTTCGCGCCGGTGGCCGACGGGAAGGTCGGCGAGCCCAAGCCCTTCGCCGAGGGCTGGCTGACCGGCGACGGCGAGTATCTCGGCCGCCCCGTGGACGTCGCCGTCCTGCTCGACGGCTCGCTGCTGGTCTCGGACGACACGGCGGGCGCGATCTACCGGATCTCGTACGAGGGCGACGCGAAGTAGCGCGCCGTCCCGACGGACGGGCGGGTTTTTCCGGCCGATCGATACAGGCAGATCCACACGCAAAGACACAGTCACGGACCACCTGCACGAACACAGGCACTGGCACGCGGCGGGCTTGTCCGACGCGTGCGGCCGGGATGCCGATGCCGGGATCGGCCAGGAGAGGAAGATGCGCAGAACCGAACGTCCGCAGGCCCGCAACCGCCCGGTCCCCGCATGATCCGCCTCGCCGCCGTCGCCCTGATCCTCGCGCTCTCGCCGGCAACCGTCCAAGCCGGCGACGCGGCGGCGGGCCGGAAACGCGCGACCGCCTGCCAGGCCTGCCACGGCATGGACGGGCTCTCGAAGCTGCCCGAGGCGCCGAACCTCGCCGGCCAGGTCGAGATCTACCTCGTGAAGGCGCTGACCGAGTACCGCGACGGGACGCGCCGGAACGAGGTCATGAACGTCGTGGCCAAGGAGCTGTCGGATGCCGACATCGCCAACCTCGCGGCCTATTACGGCGGCCTTCAGATCGAGGTGATCCCCCCGGGGTGAAGGGGCGAACGCCGCCGCCGGCCCGAGGGCGGGTTTTTCCCCGGGAGGGCGTGTCTTCGTTTGAAATAGGCGCCTGCGCGACCGGCCGGTCTCGATCCAACCCAGACGCCTCGGCAACCATCATCGCATCTTTGAAGCGGACGTTCCTTGGCCGCCCGGTAACTTCGGCTCGGGGTGGAAGCCGGCCTTGTCCGATTACTCTAGAGTGGACGTTCCACCTTCGAACCCGCCCTGTAGCTCACTGCGTCCCAAGTCGTGGCAAGATGCGGGCGCTCGAACTGTAGCCACGATGCCGGTACGAATTCTCCAGCCGCGGTGCCATTGCTCACGCCGCCTCGCGAACCTCTCTCGTCAGAGACATGATCAGCGCATCGTTGAGGCGATCCGCTTCGACCAGCTTCACACCGAAGCGGTCGTGGCCTGCGTGGACCACAGTGCCGCGGCGGGCGCGGCCATCCCCGAAGTCAATCGTCACCATGCTTTCGCCCTGTAGCTCTTCTCCTGGCAGGCACACCTTGGCGCCGCCCACGCTGACGTCTTCGAGGCGCGCTTCACGCGGCTTGCCTGCGACGGTCACGCGGATCGTGGCGTTCGACTGAAGGCGCGTACTGGCACGACGCTCGGAGATCGCCTGGACAACCTCCTCAAGACGCGTGCCGAACGTTCCGGCCTCACCCAAGAGGTCCTCGGCGAACTGGGCCAACTCTGCGGCGAGGCGGTCCGTCTCGCTCGCGGCCGCGGGCAGAGATTTCAGGTTCTCGATCGCGGAGCGGGTGCGATCCGCGGACGCCTGCACGGTCCGGTCGATCTCCGCGGTCGTGGCACTCTGCTCCTCGACGGCGCTGGCGATCGCCGAGGCCGCAACGTTGATGGTGGTGATCGTCTCGTCAATGCCGCCCATGGCCTCGAGCACGTCGTTCGAGGCCGTCCGCAAGGCCGCGACCTGTTGGCCGATCTCGGCCGTCGCTCTGCCAGTCTGCTCGGCCAGCCCCTTCACCTCGTTTGCCACGACGGCAAAGCCCCGACCCGAACTGCCCGCGCGTGCGGCCTCGATCGTCGCATTGAGCGCCAGCAGATTGGTCTGCGCCGCGATCTGGCTGATCAGATCCGTGACGCTGCCGATCCGCGCGCTGGCCTGATCGAGCAGCAACGCGAGCGAACGGGCGGCATGGATCTGATCCTGTGCCTGGCGCACCACCGTGTTGGACTGCGCGGCCTGGGTTGCGATCTCCGCGATCGAGGCGGAGAGTTCTGTCACTGCGGCAGCCACGCTCGAGATGTCCGCGACTGATCCCTGGAGCCCTTCGACGGATTGGTCGAGTTGCCCACGGGTCGAGACAGCATGGCCGCGGACCTGTTTCGTCGACGTGCCCATCACGCCGGCAAGCTCCTGGAAGCGGCCCATGGCGTGCTGTGTCGACGTTGTGATGCGGTGCGAGATCTCCATCATGTAGGCGACCCAGGCGTCCCGCTCGCCCAAGCGGTCGGCATGAGAGGCCTCGGCGGTATGCGCTACTGTGCGGTTGCGGTAGTGCGCGACCGCGCGGGCAAGCTCGGCGATCTCATCGACGCCCTGTGCTTCCGGCACGTCGGCGGTGACATCCTGGTCGGCCAGCACCCGGATACGACGGCCGAGATTGTCGAGCGCCCGCACGATCGACCGGCTCAGGAGCCACGCGATCACGAAGGCTATGGCCGTGACGCTGAAGCCGACAGCACCGGCGACGCTCATGGCGCTGTAGAAGCCGTCGATGCGGACCTTGAGCAGGCGATCGAGTTCGTTGGCTCCAGCCGTCTGCATGTGGTCGTTTGCCACGATGGCCGCAGCCATGGCCTCCTCGAAGGCCGCCGTCTCTCTCGGTGTACGACGACCGGTCTCGTGCGCCTGTATGAGGACATCGGTTGTCGAGAACAGGGCCTTGTAGGTGTCCTGAAGGGCTTCGAGTGGTCGAGCGAGCGCCTGCCTGGTGTCCCCTGCATTGGCAGCGAAGGCCTTTGCGAGAGAGCGCTCGACGCCTTCGAGGTTCGCCCGCAGCTTGCCCAGGTCGATGAGCGTTGCGGCGTACTCCGCTTTCGTGATGTTCGTCCGCTCGGCTTGCGCGCGCGCTTGGTCCAGCAACCTCCCATTCAATTCGAGCATCTCGGGCAGCCGTACCACCGCCGCGTCCATGACGTAGAAGGAGTCGAGGTCGGGATCGAGCAGCAGGTTCGACCCGTCTCCGACGGCGTCGATCAAGGCATGGGCAGCGGCGACCTGCGCGGCTCGATCC
The DNA here is from genome assembly GCA_964658355.1 of Beijerinckiaceae bacterium. Classification (GTDB taxonomy): domain Bacteria; phylum Pseudomonadota; class Alphaproteobacteria; order Rhizobiales; family Beijerinckiaceae; genus Methylobacterium. The sequence continues at coordinate 1,000 of CAZZZJ010000312.1, read as the reverse complement.
GTGCCGGACAAAGCCTTGCCGAGGTCTTCACCTGCAGCCACGGCCTTGTTCGCGTCCGCCAAGGAGAGACTGCTCGTGCGCTCGGCTTGCAGTTTCTGCGGATCGAGAGCCGCGCTGGCAGGCAGTGTCGCCGCCTGGAGCATGACGGGCCACACGGCGCGGATCTGCATGACACCGAGTCTTTCGGCGTCGGCAAAGCGGACGCTGGTCATCGCCTGTTGCACGTAGAGCGCGGCGAAGAGGCCGATCGGCAGCAGGAACAGGCACACCGACGCGATGAGCTTGCGACGGATCGTGAAGATCGTCTTCAAGGTTGAGCCCCATTCATTGAAGCAAATTGTGCGGTCTACATGATCACATTGATCTGGTTATCGAGTGTAAACGCGCTTGCAACAAAGCTTGAGAATAACAAAATAAATGAGACTATATCTGTCTTTCACTCATTCGCCCTGAAGAAAGGTGCTTAACTTGATTGATTTTGGGTCAGGAAAATCTCGATTGGTTCTTCGCCGCCTGACACGCCCGGAAGGAAATTTGGCGTGGCGAAAGCCTCTTTCGCGGTTGTTTCGGAACGCCGGGTCTCTGTTCCTGTCACGATGAGGCAACGTCACGCTCGGTTATCTCGACGCTGAATATCACCTGGTTCACTGAGCAGCCTGACAGCAGACCTTCCCGAGGCCTGCAAAGGGTCGTGACCGGGTTCAGCGGCACCGTCTGCTCACGTACGTTGCCGTCCGAAAGCGGACCGGCGGAAGTCCACCGGTTGCAGACCGTCCGCCCGACGTTCAGACTGAGTCACGACCCCCTCCGGGGGTGCCCCGAGCCGACCCCGGACGCATGCGGAGGCATCGATGCGGTTCCAGACATCGCCCGGCCCATTCGCGACGGCCGTTCCCGCACGGCTTGCGATCGGGCTCGGGCCGCGCGGGCTGCTGGTCCTGGCCGCTGCCGCCGCGCTCCTGGCCGCAGGTGTCGTGGTCGCGCGGGCGCCCGCGGCGAC
>CAZZZJ010000311.1:0-4664 GCA_964658355.1 Beijerinckiaceae bacterium | reverse complement strand
CCGCTGACCAGCGCGATGATCGACCTCTACGCGAAGAAACTGAACTGGCGGGTGACGAACCTGCGCTACGAACTGCTGAACACCGCCGTGAACCGCGGTTGGAGCTGGGGCGGCGGCCGCTCCGCGCCGGAGGCGGTCGGCGCTTTGCGCGGCGTGCTGGCGCTCGACGGCAACGTCCGGGTTCTGGTCGCGCACGGTTTCACCGACTTGGTGACGCCCTACTTCGCCTCGAAGCTGCTGATCGACCAGATCCCGTCCTATGGAACCGAGCCGCGGCTGTCGTTGGCCGTGTACCCCGGCGGCCACATGTTCTATTCCCGCCCGGATGCGCGGGCGGCGTTCAAGCGCGACGTCTCCGCCCTCTACGCCGCCGCCCTGAAGGCGCGTGAAGGCACCGCCCCGAACCCGGAGCGCAAGGAGGCGCCGTGACATCGCCGAAGCAGCAAATCCTGGCGCGTTGCAGCCTGCTCGCCGCCGTCCTACTCGGTGCCTGCACCGTGACCGAGCGGACCCCGCCGCCCGCACCCGCGGAGATCGTGCCGATCCCGCCGCGCGTGCCCACGGCGCCGACCTTCACCGGGCCGGTGCTTGCGCCGGACGGGGCCTGCACCGGGCCGGTCCCGACGGGCGCAGGCGCAATCGCGCCGGGAATCGGCGAATGTGACCTCGTGCGGCTGAAGGGCCGCCCGCCCGTGGACGTGCTGGTCGGCGAGGGTCGCTCGGGCCGGGAGGTGCAGGTGCTCTACACCGAGCCCGGCGCGAAGGAGCTGTACTTCTTCGTCAACAACAAGCTCGACCGCGTGGTGAAGTAGCGCCGCGCAACCGCATCCACGCCGCGCGGTACGGCTCCGGGTCAACGACGGCCGTCCGCGTCGCGACCTCATCGTGAGGCGTCGGTCGCGGCGACGGGATCCGGTCGTGATCCGCGCTACCGCACGCGCCACACCTTCAGGACATCGCCACCGAGCGGCAGCAGCTCCAGCCAATCCGCTTGCACCTCGCCGCGGGCGAGCCGCGTGGCGAAGGCGGGACCCGCGAGATCGGCGCCGGGACGCGCGCGGCAGGCGACCACGTAGCGGACGCCGAGCGCCACGACCTGCCGGCGCAGGTCGGCCTCGCTGCCGCCGAACCCCTCGATCGCCGCGGTCAGGCCGGGGATCGCCCGGTGATAGGGGGCCGCGATCACAGCATGCGGCGTCCGCAACAGGATCGAGGGGCCCATCACGATCGGTGCGAGCACGGTTCCGGGGAGAAGTGCCGCCAGCGGCGTCACCGCGGCATCGGCCTGGCAGGCGAAGGTCGCGGCGGTCGCCTCCGCCCCGCCGCTCTCGTGCACCAGGCCCGCGAGCGCTGCGGGGATCATCCAGGTCGTGCTGATCAGCCCGATGCCGAGCGTTGCGAGCCCGACGCGCAGGCGCGGCGCGGCGGCGCGGTCGGCGGCGCGCGTCAGAGCGCAGTCGAGCACGGGTCCCGCCACGAACGGGATCAGTCCGGAGGCGACGTAGAGTCCGCGAAACTGGAACCACCCGATGGCAAGGCCGGGCCAAAGCAGCAAAGCTGCGACGCCGTAGGCGCGCCGATGCTCGGGCGCGCCGCGGAACGCCGCCCAGGATGCGGTGAGCGCCGCGACCGCCAGCACGGGATAGTAGACCAGCACCTCCCATTGTCCGCGGGCGACGAATTTCGACACCGACGTCATCTCGTTGACCGTGAGCAGCCAGCGGTCGCGCACCAGCGGCGTCATCGCCGGGAAGGGCCCGCCGAGGCAGACCGGGAACAAAGCTGCAAACCCGCAGACCAGGATGATGCCGATCGTCGCCACGACGGCGAGGCGCGCGCCAACCGAGGCCAGCCTTCGGTCGAGCCCGGCGCAGGCGAGGGCGGCCGCAAGGCCCCCCGTCGCCAACCAGAGCCAGGGCGGCGAGAGCGCGTCGCAGGCGGTCACGGTCCAGAGATCCGGCGCGGTCTGCGCCCCGAACAGGAGCGGTGCCGCAAGCCCCAGTCCAAGCCCGAAGCCAAGGAAGCCCGGCAGGGCAGGGCGCCCGCGGGTCACCCAGTCGCCGACCACGAACAGCGCGCCGAGGGCGACGGAGGGCAGGCCTTCGAGGCCGATCGCCAGGGACAGGGCGGCGAGCGCGCCGGCTGCGGCTCCGGCTGCGGCGCTTCCGCGGATCAGGCCCAAGGCCATCCCGAGGATCGCGATCATCTGGACGTTGTGGTGGTCGATGCGGCCGGCGGCGAATTGCACGGTGACGCCGAAGGTCTGGGTCGCCGCCAGCAGCGCCAGCAAAGCCGCCCGTGGGCCGAAGCTCCTCCGCACGCCGACGAAGAGCACGCCGGAATAGACCGCGAGCAGCAGCGGCGGCCAGAACGCCGCGGTGATCCCCTCGGCGAGCCCCCGGCCGAACAGCGGCGTCAGCGCGAGCAGCAGCCCGGCCAGCGGCGCGTCGAGCAGGCGCGACCAGTGGCTCGGCACCCCGCTCGGCGGCAGGAAGCGGTACTGGACGTTGTCGTACCAGCCTTGTCCGCCGGCGAGGTCGCGGGCCTCGACGAGGCGCATCGCGTCGTCGGTGTCGGGTACGCGCAGGTTTTGGATCGTGGCGATCACGTCGCCCGGCGGATATAGGGTGACCGCGCAGAACAGGACCAGCAGCCAGAGGATCTTTCCCGCGTCGAGGCGCACAGGGCTCGGAGCCGAGGACGAAGCAGTGGCCGCCATCGCGCCTCTCCGGTGTCCGCCGGGCGATCCGGCCGCGACGAGGGGTGTTCCGCAGAGGACCTTGCCGCGTTCGCGCTTAACGGGCGGTCAAGGCCGCCGGCATGGGAGGCTTTCTTAACCATGCGGGGTGCAAGCTGCGCCCAATCAGGACAGGTCGGGGCAGCGTATGAGTCACCACACCGAGACGCTGGTGATCGGCGGCGGCCCCGCCGGGCTGACGGCGGCCTACCTGCTGTCGAAGCAGGGCCGCGACGTCACCGTGCTGGAGCGCGACCCGAACCAGGTCGGCGGCATCTCGCGCACGGTGAGCCACAACGGCTACCTGTTCGACATCGGCGGTCACCGCTTCTTCTCGAAGTCGAAGGCCGTGGTCGACCTCTGGGACGAAATCCTGCCCGACGACTTCATCGAGCGTCCGCGCCTGTCGCGGATCTACTACCAGGGCAAGTACTACGCCTATCCGCTGAAGGCCTTCGAGGCCCTGCGCAATCTCGGGCTCCTCACCAGCACCGCCTGTGTGCTGTCCTACCTCTACGCCCGCGCGACGCCGATCGTCGCGCCGAAGCACTTTCACGGCTGGGTCCGCAACCAGTTCGGCGAGAAGCTGTTCTCGATCTTCTTCAAGACCTACACCGAGAAGGTCTGGGGCATGTCCTGCGATGCGATTTCGGCCGATTGGGCCGCGCAGCGCATCAAGGGCCTCGACCTCGGCGCCGCCATCCGCGACGCGCTGAAGCGCTCGCTCGGGATCAGGGCCAAGCGCAAGGCTGGCGAGCCTGTGATCAAGACACTGATCGAATCATTTCGCTATCCGCGCCGCGGCCCCGGCATGATGTGGGAGGCGGCCGCCGGGAAGATCGCCGCGCAGGGCGGCAAGGTGCTGCTCGACCGCGGCGTCGACGGCCTCTCGTTCGACTCCGCCAGCGGCCTGTGGCGCGTCGCGTCGGTCCGCGGCGACGGCACCCGCGAGACCTTCACGGCGCGTCACGTAATTTCCTCGGCTCCGGTGCGCGAGCTCGTCGACGCGATCACGCCGCGCCCGATCAGCACCTTCCAGGCGCGCGCGCTGCAGTACCGCGACTTCGTCACGGTGGCGCTCATCGCGAAGTCGGACAAGAACTTTCCCGACAACTGGATCTACATCCACGATCCGTCGGTACAGGTCGGCCGCGTGCAGAACTTCCGCTCGTGGTCGCCCGAGATGGTACCCGACGACGCCCATACCTGCCTCGGTCTCGAATACTTCTGCTTCGAGGGCGACGGCCTCTGGACCGCGACCGACGCCGACCTCGTCGCGCTCGCCAAGCGCGAGATCGGGCAGATCGGCCTGATCGACCCGAGCGACGTGGTCGATGCCTGCGTGGTGCGCCAGCCCAAGGCCTATCCGGTCTACGACGAGACCTACGCTGAGAACGTCGCGCTGGTCCGGATGGAGCTTGAGCGGGACTACCCCACGTTGCACCTCGTCGGGCGCAACGGCATGCACAAGTACAACAACCAGGACCACGCGATGATGACGGCGATGCTCACCGTCGAGAACATCGTCGCGGGCCATCGTCGCCACGACGTCTGGCGGGTCAATGAGGACGCCGAGTACACGGAGGCCGGCGTTTCGGGCGCGGAAGCCGCCCTCGGCAGCGAGCGGCTGGTGCCGCGCAAGGTCGCCTGACGCGACAGCATCGCCCCGGCGTCACGATGCGGGCTTGCCGGCGGCGGCTGGCGGCATAGACTTCCCGGCCAACGCCCGATCGCAAAGGGCGGTTTCGGGAAGGAAGATCCATGCGTTCGGTGATCCTCGCCGCGCTCCTGTCCAGCGCGGCCCTCGTCTCGTCCGCCCTCGCACAAGGCGACACCTCCGCCGAGACGAAGGCCAAGGTGGACGATCTCGAGAAGCTCCAGGGCTTCAAGAGCACGAACACGGCGCCGGCGCCCGAGATCCCGCAGA
>CAZZZJ010000310.1:2657-4685 GCA_964658355.1 Beijerinckiaceae bacterium | reverse complement strand
CCTTGCCCGGATCAGTCCGTCAGGGGACGCGCCTCTTCCGGCAGCATGATCGGGATGCCGTCGCGGATCGGGTAGGCGAGCTTGGCCGAGCGGCTGATCAGCTCCTGGCGTCCGGCATCGTAATCGAGCGTGCCCTTAGTCAACGGGCAGACCAGAAGCTCGAGGAGCTTCGGGTCGACGCGCGTCGCCTCGACGGGGGCGATGTTCTGCGTGGTGAGGTCCTGCGTCATGCTCTCGATCTTTCCTGGAAGCCGTCGTGCCGGTTGGTAGCGAAGGCGGTCGCGTTCGTCACGACCGAGCCCTCGCCACGGAGCCCGTCACTGCATCGTCGGCTCGGGACCGGTGCTGCGCACCATCTCCATCTCGGTGACCGCGACCAGGATCTCGGCGCGGGTCTTCAGGTCGGCGGCCTCGAGCATCGCCTGCTTCTCGCGGACGCCGAACGGGCTCATCATGCAGAGCGCATTGACCAGCGCCTCGTTCGGCGCCTCCTCGATCCCGGCCCAATCGACCTTGAGGTCATTGGAATCCACGAAATCGCGCAGGGCACGGAGAACGCCCTCACGGTCCACCGCGTCCTCGCCGGCGCGTGCGGTGAAGTCGATGGCGAAGTCGTCGTAGCTCACCTGGCAGCGGCGATAGGCGCCGGTGGTGGCCAGTTCGCTCATCACCCGGAAGCGGGCGATGCCCGTCAGCGAGAGCAGGTAGCGCCCGTCGCCGGTCTCGGCGAACTGGGTGATCCGACCGGCGCAGCCGACCCGGTAGAGCTTCGGGCTCATCGGCGAGGCGCCGCCCTCCGCATCGGGCTGGATCATGCCGATGACCCGGTCGGTCCGCAGCGCGTCGTCCACCATGGCGAGGTAGCGCGGCTCGAAGATGTTGAGCGGCATCTGCCCGCGCGGCAGCAACAGGGCGCCGGGCAGGGGAAAGACCGGGATGACGGGCGGGCAATCCCCCGGACCCTTGTAGCCCGCATGCGTACTCATGACGCCTCCAGCGATACGAAACCTGCGGCCTCGACCGGCACCGGCCGATCCACCCTCACGCGAAGAGCAGCGTCGACAGCTTGCGCCGGCCGCGGATCGCGGCCGGGTCCATCGGCCCCCAGGCCTCGAAGAACTGGAGCAGCTGCTTGCGCGCGCCGTCCTCGTTCCAGGTGCGGTCGCGGCGGATGATCTCGATCAGGTGATCGACGGCCTTCTCCCGCTCGTTCCCCGCATTGAGCCCCAGTGCGAGATCGAACCGGGCCTGATGGGCGTCCGGGTTCGCCTCGACCTCCGCCTGGAAGCCGGCGAGGTCGCCGAGCGCGGCCGCCTGCTCGGCCAGAACGATCGCGGCGCGGATGCCGGCCAGCGCCGGGTCCGCGGCCTTCGCCTCCGGCACCATCGCGAGCACCTGCTTGGCGTTCTCCAGCTCGCCCGCGTCGAGCTGGATCTTGGCGAGACCGGCGAGCGCGGCGACGTTGTCGGGCTGCTGCCCGAGGACCGCGGCGTAGAGCTCGGAGGCGCCGGCTAGGTCGCCCTCCTCCAGCGCCTGCGCGGCTTCCGCCATCACCTGGTCGATCTCGCTCGGGCCGGCGAGACGGTCGAAGAAGGTCTTGATCTGGGCCTCGGGAAGAGCCCCCTCGAACATGTCGACCGGGCGGCCCTGGTCGATGGCGACCACGGCGGGCACGCCCTGCAGGCCGAGCTGCTGGCCGATCTGCGACCAGACCGCCGGATGCTCGTCGACGTTCATCTTGACGAGGACCACCTTGCCGGCCGCGGCGCGCACGAGCTTCTCGAGGACGGCCATCAGCGTCTTGCTGGAGGGCGCGCGCGGCGACCAGAAATTGACCAGCACGGGGCGGTTCGCCGACTCGGCGATGACGTCCTGTCGGAAGCCGGCCGTCGTGGTCTCCCGGACCAGGTCGGACCCACCCGGGTGCGCGTCCGTCGCGAGCGTGTCGTTCAACATGCGGTGTCGGGCCTTGGAACTTATTGTCGCCAGCCCGGTACATGGGACTCGGGCGCCCGGCTGACCAGTGCG
>CAZZZJ010000310.1:0-2557 GCA_964658355.1 Beijerinckiaceae bacterium | reverse complement strand
GCGATGGCGGTCTTGCCGGGCGCCGGCGTCGAGAAGGTGCAGGCGCCGACCGCCGGCATCGGGTTGCGAACGATGCCCTTGTCGCTCGACGTGCCGGTGGTGACGAGGTTGATCGGCTGCAGCGGGTCGGTGTCTTCCGTGCGCTCCTGCTGCGCCCCGGTGCCGCTGAAGCTGAGGGTGCGCCCGTCCGTCGTGGTGAAATCGAAGGTCGTGCGCCGCCGCTCGGCGGTGTTTCCGAGGGTCGGCCTGCAGGCGGAGGTCGCGTCCTTCCCCTCGATCGTCAGCTTCTCGCAGGTGCCCTCGAGCTGCACCGCCGCCTGGGACCAGGCGGGGCCGGACAGCACCAGCGGGGTGGCGAGGAGGGCGAGGCGGCGGAGCGTCTGTGCGATCGTCATGATCGCCGATGTAACGCGCCTCGCGCATCCGTCGAGTCCGGCTCGCATCGCGAACTCACGCGCCGAAGCGCAGGGCCCGGTCGTTCGGCGCGGCGAGGTCCAGATCCGGCCCCACCGGCACGATGCCGGTCGGGTTGATGGTCGGATGGCTCTCGTAATAGTGCCGCTTGATGTGGACGAGGTTCACCGTCCCGGCGACGCCCGGAAGGGCATAGAGGTCGCGCAGATAGTTCGACAGGTTCGGGTAGTCGGCGATCCGCTGCCGGTTGCACTTGAAGTGCCCGACATAGACCGCATCGAAGCGCACCAGCGTCGTGAACAGCCGGATGTCGGCCTCGGTGAGCCGTCCGCCGCAGAGGTAGCGCTGCCGGTCGAGCCGGGATTCGAGCGCATCGAGTTCGGAGAACAGCGCCGCGAACGCCTCCGCGTAGACGGATTGCTCGGTGGCGAAGCCCGCCTTGTAGACGCCGTTGTTGACCCGGTCGTAGACCCGGGCGTTCACCGCATCGATCTCGTCGCGCAGGTCGTCCGGGCAGAGATCCGGCCCGGTGCCGCCGAAGGCCGCGTTCAGCATGCGGATGATCTCGGCCGATTCGTTCGAGACGATCGTCGCCTTCGCGCGGTCCCACAGGACCGGCACGGTGACGCGGCCGGTATAGGCCCGATCCGCCGCGAGATAGATCTCGTAGAGACGCGCCGCATGGTGGATCGGGTCCGGGGTGGCGCCGGCACTGTCGCCGAACACCCAGCCCTCCGCGCCCATGTGCGGGTCGACGACCGACACGGAGATCGTGTCCTCCAGCCCCTTCAGCGCCCGCACGATCAGGGTGCGATGCGCCCACGGGCAGGCGAGCGAGACGTAGAGGTGGTAGCGGCCCGGCTCGCCCTTGAACCCGCCCTCCCCCGAGGGGCCGGGGCGGCCGTCGGCGGTGACCCAGTTGCGGAAGGCGGAGGCCTTGCGCTCGAAGCGCCCGCCGGTCGCCTTCGTGTCGTACCACCGGTCCTGCCAGACGCCGTCGACGAGCAATCCCATGGCTGCGATCCAGTCTTTCGCGTCGAGCTCCGCAAGCCGGGATGGCGATGCGGCGGGGATGGAGAGGGCCGGCCAAGGGTTAGCCCGTTTCCTGCTCGCCTGTCTTCCCGGTAGTCTCGCGCCCGAGGCCGGATCGTGATCCTCTCGTCGTGATTCGACCCGAATGTCTGGAGTGCCGGTCCGATGTCGCTTGCCCTCGCGATTCCCGCCGTCGAGGCGGCCGTGTTCACCGTGGGATGCGCCGCGATCCACGCGCTGCGGCGGCAGGCCGACGGCGTGACCCTGGGCCTGGCCGGCCTCCTGGCGATCCTCGTCCTGCTCCTCGCCATCGCAAGGACGCCGGATCTCTACCTCGCCGTCCAGGCCGACGGCGGCTTCGAGGAGACCGTTTCCGTCCAGCCGGGGAACTGAGCGCTTTTTTCGCCGACGTGGTCGCCGGTCCGGCGCGAGACAACGCGACCCCACAAGAAGTGAGAGGGTCTTTTCCGTGATCCGACGATCATGGAGATGACTTTCACGACCGGGGATCAGACGGTGGCGGCCTCCGGCTGCGCCGGCGCGCTCCCGCCAGCCCTGTGCCCGGCGGCCACGTCGAAATCGTCGGTGGGCAGGCGGGCGAGGAAGCGCTCGGCCAGTTCGAACAGCAGGATGTCGGGACGCACGCGCTCGATGTAGTCCCAGTCGAGGTTCGACGACCACACGAAGTGCACCTCGGCAAAGCTCTCGGCAAGCAGCCCGGTGAGCAGGATCGGCGCGAAATGCGCGTAGGAATCGCCGAACAGCACCACGCGCCGCGGGTCGGCGCCCGGGTTGTCGTTGCGGTAGACCACGTGCGCGCCGACATGCAGGCTGGCCTGTCGGCCCTCGGCCTCGTAGGCCGCGAGCAATGCCCCCGTCTCGACGCGGACCGCGTCCCGCTGGATCTGCGGACGCACGAGGCGCTCGGCCGGCCGGCCCGGCAGCTTCGCGCCGAGGTCCATCACCGGCTCCGTGACGAGGACCGGCCGCGAACCGATATCGGCCGGCGGAATGGCGGCCAGCGCCCGCATCAGTTCGCGATAGGCGAGGAGGCACCCCTCGGCCGACCAGTGCGTGTCGGTCTTGAGATAGAGCGGCGCCGGCCCGTCGC
>CAZZZJ010000309.1:3331-4690 GCA_964658355.1 Beijerinckiaceae bacterium | reverse complement strand
TTCTGCGGGCTGACCGGCATCGTCTGGCTGCATCGCAAGATCCAGGACGCGTTCTTCCTCGTGGTCGGCTCGCGCACGTGCGCCCACCTGATCCAGTCGGCCGCCGGCGTGATGATCTTCGCCGAGCCGCGCTTCGCGACCGCGATCATCGACGAGCGCGATCTCGCCGGCATCGCCGACATGAACGAAGAGCTCGACCGGGTGGTGCGCCGCCTGATCGAGCGCCGGCCAGACATCCGGCTGCTGTTCCTCGTCGGCTCGTGCCCCTCGGAGGTGATCAAGCTCGATCTCGGCCGCGCCGCGCAGCGGCTTTCCGCCACCTTCTCGCCGGGCGTGCGGGTGCTGAGCTACTCCGGCAGCGGCATCGAGACCACCTTCACGCAAGGCGAGGATGCCTGCCTCGCGGCCCTCGTCCCCGAGATGCCGCGGGAGGTCGCCGATGGGGCCCCGTCGCTGCTGGTGGTGGGTGCGCTCGCCGACGTGGTCGAGGACCAGTTCCTTCGCATTTTCTCCGAACTCGGGATCGCGAACGTCGCGTTCCTCCCGGCGCGCCGGGCGGGCGAACTGCCGGCCGTCGGTCCGAGCACCACCTACCTGCTCGCCCAGCCTTTCCTGACCGATACGGCCAAGGCCCTGGAGGCGCGTGGCGCGACGCGGCTGTCAGCTGCGTTCCCGCTCGGGGTCGAGGGCACCACGCGCTGGCTCAAGGCCGCCGCCGACGCGTTCGGTGTGCCGGGCGCGCACTTCGAGGCGGTGACCGCACCGGGCCGCGCCCGCGCCACTCGCGCCCTCGAGCACCATCGCGAGAAGCTCGCGGGCAAGCGGGTGTTCTTCTTCCCCGATTCGCAGCTCGAGGTGCCGCTCGCCCGGTTCCTGTCGCGGGAGATGGGAATGGGGCTCGCCGAAGTCGGCACGCCCTACCTGCATCGCGGGCATCTGGCCGAAGACCTCGCTCTGCTGCCGGACGGCACGCAGATCGTCGAGGGCCAGAGCCTCGACGAGCAGATGGACCGGGCCCGCGCCGCCAAGCCGGACCTCACGGTCTGCGGCCTCGGCCTCGCCAACCCGCTGGAGGCGGAAGGGCTCGCGACCAAGTGGTCGATCGAACTGCTGTTCACACCGATCCAGGGCTACGACCAGGCCGGCGACCTTGCCGAACTGTTTGCGCGCCCGCTCGTGCGTCGCACCCGGCTGGAGGTCTGAGGCGATGCAGCTCACTCTCTGGACCTATGAAGGGCCGCCGCATATCGGCGCCATGCGCGTCGCCACCGCGATGCAGGGCCTGCACTACGTCCTGCACGCGCCGCAGGGCGACACCTACGCCGACCTGCTGTTCACGATGATCGAGCGGCGCGACGC
>CAZZZJ010000309.1:0-3231 GCA_964658355.1 Beijerinckiaceae bacterium | reverse complement strand
CCGATGGGCGCGACGCCCGCCGACCTCGGCCGGCTCAAGGAGGCCGACTTCAACGTCGTGCTCTATCCGGAGGTCGCCAGGGCCACCGCCCAGTACCTGCAGAAGACCTTCGGCCAGCCGATGGTCGAGACGGTGCCGATCGGCGTCGGCGCCACGATCCGCTTCGTCGAGGAGGTCGCGAAACTCGCCGGCGTCGATCCGGCTCCCGTGCTCGCCGGCGCGCCTTCGCGGGCGCCCTGGTACGCGCGCTCGGTCGATTCGACCTACCTCACCGGCAAGCGCGTCTTCATCTTCGGCGACGCCACCCATGCGATCGCCGCGGCCCGCGTCGCCAAGGCCGAGCTCGGCTTCCAGGTCGTGGGCCTCGGCACCTACGGCCGCGAGTTCGCCCGCGAAGTGAGGGCGGAGGCGGCGCTCCACGGCATCGAGGCGCTGATCTGCGACGACTATCTCGACGTCGAGGCGGCGATCCAGGCGGCCGGCCCCGAACTGGTGCTCGGCACCCAGATGGAGCGCCACATCGCCAAGCGCCTGGGGCTGCCCTGCGCGGTGATCTCCGCGCCGATCCACGTCCAGGACTTCCCGGCACGCTACTCGCCGCAGATGGGCTTCGAGGGCGCCAACGTCCTGTTCGACACCTGGGTCCATCCCCTGATGATGGGTCTCGAGGAGCATTTGCTCGGGATGTTCCGCGAGGACCCGGAATTCAACGATCGCGCGCCCTCGCATCTCGGCGGCAAGGCCCCGGCCGAGGCTCGCGCCGAGCCGGCACCGGTCGCCGCCACACCGGCGGCGGAGCCCGTCACCTCGGTCACCCTTGCGGCTCCCTTCGTGCCGACCTGGGCCATGGAGGCCGAGAAGGAGCTGAAAAAGATCCCGTTTTTCGTCCGCGGAAAGGCCCGCACCAACACGGAAACCTTCGCCAGGGAGCGGGCGCTGCCGCTCATCACCGTCGAGACCTTGTACGATGCCAAAGCGCATTTCGGCCGCTGACCGGCCCGAACTCCGCATCGTCATCGTGACGATGGACAACCACATGGCGAGCGCCCTGGAGCGTGCGCGCCTGCGGCTGCGCAGCGAGATGCCCGGCCTGACCCTCGACTTCCACGCCGCCGCCGAGTGGGACACCTCGCCGTCGAGCCTCGCCGCCTGCAAGGCCGACATCGGCCGGGCCGACATCGTGCTCTCGACCATGCTGTTCATGGACGAGCACGTCCGCGCGGTGCTGCCGACGCTGCTGGCCCGGCGCCCGCATTGCGACGCGATGATCGGCTGCCTCTCGGCCGGCGAGGTGGTGAAGACCACCCGCCTCAACCGGTTCGACATGGACGGTACCAAGCGCGGCGCGCTCGATTTCCTGAAGAAGCTGCGCGGCAAGCCCGGCGCCCAGGGCAACGGCGCCCGCCAGATGGCGATGATCCGCAAGCTGCCGAAGATCCTGCGCTTCATTCCCGGCTCGGCGCAGGACGTGCGCGCCTACTTCCTCACCCTGCAATACTGGCTCTCGGGTTCGGACGAGAACATCGCCAACCTCGTGCGTTTCCTCGTCGGGCGCTACGCCGCCGGCCCGCGCATCGCCTGGCGCGAGATCGCCTCAGCGCCCGCGCCCCTGAGCTATCCCGAGACCGGCCTGTACCACCCGCGCATGAAGGGCCGCATCGGCGAGTCGCTCGCTGCGCTCCCCGTGCCCAAGGGCCCCGCGAAGGGCCGGGTCGGCCTGCTGGTGATGCGCTCCTACGTGCTTGCCGGGAACACCGCCCACTATGACGGCGTCATCGCGGCGCTCGAAGGGCGCGGCCTCGCCGTGGTCCCGGCCTTCGCCAGTGGCCTCGACAACCGTCCGGCGGTGGAAGCCTTCTTCCGTCGCGATGGCAGGCCGGCGATCGACGCCCTCGTCTCGCTCACCGGCTTCTCGCTCGTCGGCGGCCCCGCCTACAACGACGCCGCCGCGGCCGAATCGACGCTCGCCGCCCTCGACGTACCGTATCTCGCCGCCCACGCGCTGGAGTTCCAGACCCTGGAGCAGTGGGAGGGCTCCGACCGCGGCCTCTCTCCGGTCGAGGCGACGATGATGGTCGCGATCCCCGAACTCGACGGCGCCACGGCGCCGATGGTGTTCGGCGGCCGTTCCGGCGCCTCGATGGGCGAGAACGCCCGCGACATGCGCGTGCACCCCGAGCGCGCCGACATGCTCGCCGCCCGCATCGAGCGCCTCGTGACCCTGCGGCGGACCGCACGGGCCGAGCGGAAGGTGGCGATCGTGCTGTTCGGCTTCCCGCCGAACGCCGGCTCGATCGGCACGGCTGCGTTCCTGTCGGTCTACCGGTCGCTTCACAACACGCTGAAGGCGATGGCCGCCGACGGCTACGACGTCACGGTCCCCGAGACCGTGGACGACCTGCGCAACGCGGTGCTCGCCGGCAACTCCGCCCGCTACGGCACGCCGGCCAACGTCCACCACCGCATCCCCGCAGAGGAGCACGTCCGCCGCGAGCGGCACCTGTCGGAGATCGAGACGCAGTGGGGCCCGGCGCCGGGGCGCCAGAACAGCAACGGCGCGGTCCTCTTCGTCCTCGGCGCGCAATTCGGGAACGTGTTCGTCGGCGTCCAGCCGGGCTTCGGCTACGAGGGCGACCCGATGCGCCTGCTGTTCGAGCGCGGCTTTGCTCCGACCCACGCCTTCTCGGCCTTCTACCGCTATCTCCGCGACGATTTCCGCGCCGACGCGGTGCTGCATTTCGGCACCCACGGCGCGCTCGAATTCATGCCCGGCAAGCAGACCGGCCTGTCGGAATCCTGCTGGCCCGAGCGGCTGATCGGATCGCTGCCGAACGTCTACCTCTATGCGGCCAACAACCCGTCCGAGGGCATGATCGCCAAGCGCCGCTCCGCGGCGACCCTGGTGAGCTACCTCACCCCGAGCCTCGCACAGGCCGGGCTCTATCGCGGGCTGATCGACCTCAAGGCCTCGATCGAGCGCTGGCGCGCCCTGGAGCCGGAGGCGGAAGCCGAGCGGCGCGATCTCGGCCAGCTCGTTCAGGCTCAAGGAGCCGCCCTCGACCTCGCAGAGGCCGAGCCGGCCTGGGACGATGTCGGCGCCCGGATACTGGCCCTGGGCCAGGCGGTGTACGAGCTGGAGCACACCCTGATCCCGCACGGGATGCACGTGGTCGGGGAGGGCACCCCCGCGCCCGAGCGGATCGACCTGCTGCTGGCTCTGGCCGAAGCCTC
>CAZZZJ010000308.1:0-4692 GCA_964658355.1 Beijerinckiaceae bacterium | reverse complement strand
CCAGCATGTCCACGACGTTCTCCGCCTCCCAGCCGCGGCGCCCGACGAGCACGAGGCGGGGCGTCGCCGGGCCGTGGCGTTCGGCGAGGTCGCGCCAGAGATGGAGCAGGGCCAGGTGATTCTTGCGGGGCTCGATGGTGCCGCAGACGAGGAAGGTCGGCCGGTCGGGCACGAAGCGCGGGCCCTCGCGCCCGAAGGCGGGCTCCACGCCGAGATGGCCGACCGCGAGCGGCGGCCGGCTGAACCCATCCGCGGCCAGGTGCGCCAGCGTCCGGTCCCCGGTGTCGGCGGAGTTGACCACGATCGCCGCCGCGTGCCGTCCGATGGTCCGCAGGCGCAGGCGGTGGCGCTCCGCCTCGCCGGGGCGGCCGTATTCGGGATGGGTGATCGGAATCAGGTCGTGGACGAAGAACACCGGCCGCACGTCGGTACGGGTGTAGAGCCAGTCGAACCGCTCCGGCTTGTCGAGGCGCAGATGCGAGGTGTGCAGGTAGAGGCTGCCCTCGGGGAGCGCCGTGATCGGCGCGGCGCGCAGGGTCCCGATCACGGTCTCGGCCTGGATGCGCCGTCGGCGGAGCGTGCCCGCGCGCGCGCCGGCCCGCCCGACCGCCACCTCCACCGAGCGGCCGGCCAGGCGAGCCGCGAGGCGGCGATAGACCGGGTCGTCGTCCGCCGTCACGTCCTCGGTCCAGCCGGCGGCGACCGCGTCGACGATCCGGGACGCCTGGGTCCGGTCGAGCACCCGCGGCCCGAGGCCGGTCGCGACGAGGCCGAACCGCGGACCCGCCCCGTCGAGCACGAAGCGGGCATAGGCGAGGTCGACCCGATCGATCCCCGACGGGCTCGCATGCCGCAGGCGGGTGACGAGGCGGGTAAGGTCGAAGGCGATCGGCCGTGTCGTCATGATGCTCCGGCTGGCCGTTCGAGGCCGTGGCGCGTGTTAGCGGGCGCGCGCGCGCAGGACCAGCGGAAGCGTGACTTGGTTTCCAGGGGCGATCGACAGGTCGGGTCGAGGGCAGATTTGCACCGGCATGCTCCTGAGCGGCAACGGGAAGAAGCGGACACCGCGGTTGCGCTCGCTCGCGACGCGTTGCGGTCGGTGGGCACCGGTGGCTGAATGCTCGCCATGCCGAATCGGGCAAGCTTGGGGAGCGCCGTGCTGGAGAGCATCTACGCCGAGGTACCCGGCGGCCCTGAACTCGTCCGATACTTCGGGCGAGTGCCCAGCTTCGGCGATGGCGAGATCCTGAGCCTATGTCTCGACCGCAACGGTCCAAGCGCCCTGCGCCTACACGGCTGGATCATCACCGACCGCGTCGGCCCGGACGGCACGTTGGTGCTCGAACGCCACGCGGTCGTGACCTTCACCCTGCACGGCATCATGGACCTGTGCCTCGAGGGTTTCAGCCGCCAGAACGTCATCGGCGGTCTGATCCTGCGCCGTGCGCCCGACCGGCCGGAGAGAAGGGGCCACCTCGCGTTCCATCCCACCCCCGACGACATCGAGATCGAGCTTGAACCCTGCTACGGGCTTGTGGGGCTGATCCGCGCTCGCTCGGTCGTGATCACCTTCGAGCCCGGCGAACCCGGACGGCACGATGCCTGACCTCGGTGACGACAGGCTCGCGGCGCATGTCGGCCGCGTGCTGCGCTGGATCTGGGATCCGATCGATCTGGGCGCTGACGGACCGGAGGACGAGTACGACGCGTACCTGCCCGGTCTCGTCGCCCTGACGCGTGACACCAGCGCCTTCGAGGATGCGCTCGTCGCGCACTTGGCACGGATCGAGGTCGAGGCGACGCAACTTTCGCTTCCCCCTGCCAAGCGGACGCGGGCAGCCCGTGCGCTCCTCGGCCTTCGCAACGCGCACCTGAGTGCGCATTCCGGCAGACTCGTCGCACAGTGGTCGAGTCCAGATGGCCTGCGTTGCATCTGGATTTTCGAGCGCCCCGGCGGCCTATACGCTTACGAGGAGGGCGCGCTTCGGCAGGAGGACGACGAGAACGGCCGTTGGTCCTGGTGGTCTGACGCGGGCTTGGGTCGGTCCGGGCTGTTCGATACCGCTGCGGCAGCTGGACGGGACGCGTGCACCGCGATCGCCTGGCTACGGGCGGCCGACCCTGCGATGTCCGCATCCGCCTCGAGGGACGAAGCTGGCGGCTGGCGGGTGCCGAACCAGCAGGAGCGGGCGGTGCTCAACCGCCTGCTGATCGTCGATTTCCCCGGCCGAGACGGTCTTTCCAGTTAGATTCAAAAGGCACTGGTGGGCCGGATCTACGAGGCCGGCCGTACTCGGGGTGGGTGATCGGAATCAGGTCGTGGACAAAGAAAACCGGCCGCACGTCGGTGCGGGTGTAGAGCCAGTCGAACCGCTCCGGCTTGTCGAGGCGCAGATGCGAGGTGTGAAGATGTAAGCTGCCCTCGGGCAGGGCCGCGACCGGCACGGCGCGCAGGGTCTCGATCACGGTCTTGGCCTGGATACGCCGTGGGCGGAGCGTGCCCGTGCGCGCGGCGGGTGAGGTCGAAGGCATAGGCCGTGTCGTCATGATGCTCCGGCTCGCCGACATGCGCGGCCCTGCCGGATGTGAGCGGTGACGCACGTTAAGAGCCAGCCGAGTCGGGTCGAGGTGCGAAAGACGGCGAAGCGACCGGACCAGTCCGACCTGCGTGACTCAAGACGCTTCGATCTTGATGCGATCTGAGGCGGCACGTCAAATGACCCGGAAGGATGCAGGCCGTTTGAAAAGACAAGTCATTCCGCCGCGCACAAAAGATCGATCCATTAATAGACATCTTATCCAAAAAATTGGCCCCGACAAAACTAATAAATTTCACGAAAAATGATGATCTGCGCGCCGTCGATGAGAGTTTTTTTAAAGATACTTGGTAAAGAGCGACTGTTACGATCGTTTTTTGCTCAGATTACGGCAACGAACTTGGATCGCCGCCGGGCCAATGCTTTGTCGGGTCGTCACCATCACCTGCCGCGCTGGGCAACCATCGCTTTCGACCGAGACGGCGCGGTGTTTGCGACACGTAGTAGACGATGACTAGAACGCCCAAGCTTACGGCGATGCCTAGAACTACCAGCAAAGCATCATACATCGCGTGGCCTCCGGGTCGCGATCAACCTTACGTTTGATCGTGTTCTATGTCACCTTCGCCTACTTGGCGACGAAAAAAGCCGGCCGAGCTCGCTGCAACGTCGAGCTTCAACGTCAGACGGAGAGATACCGGACCAGCCGTGACGCGCCGTCGAGCGATTTCCCGAAGCCCGCCGCGCGAGGTCCCGCCTCAATACGTCCAGCGCTGCGCCTTGGAGACCAGGAAGTCGCGGAACGCCTGGACGCGGGCGACCGTTCGCATCTCCTCGGCGTAGACGAGGTAGCTTTCGAGCGTCGGCATCTCGCTGTCGCGCAGCACCTGGACGAGGGTGTCGTCGCCGTCGACCGCGTAGTCCGGCAGGATGCCGATGCCGGCGCCGGTCTCCATCGCCGCCTGCAATGCGCCGATGTTGTTGACGGTGAAGGCGACCGGCCTCCGCTCCTTGCCCTCGCGGCCGACATTGGCGAGCCAATGCGCGGCCAGCAGGTAGGACGGCTCGTTGCCGCCGAAGGAGACGAGACGGTGCTCGTCGAGGTCCTCGACGGTCTTGGGCTCGCCGAAGCGCTTGACGTAATCCTGGCTGGCGAAGGCGTGGTAATGCACCGTGAACAGCCGGCGCTGGATCAGGTCGGGCTGGGCCGGGCGGCGCATGCGGATGGCCACATCCGCCTCGCGCATGGCGAGGTCGAGCTCCTCGTTGGTGAGGATCAGCTCGATCCGCACGTCCGGATACAGGTCGAGGAACTCCGCGACGCGCTGGGCGAGCCAGGCGGTGCCGAGCCCGACGGTGGTGGTCACCTTGAGGTCGCCCGACGGGCGCTCGCTGGTCTCGACGAGGCGCGCGCGGGTGTTCTCCAGCCGCAGCTTCATGTCGCGCGCGGCGCGGAACAGCAGGTCGCCCTGCTCGGTGAGGATCAGGCCGCGGGCGTGCCGATGGAACAGCGGCGCCTTCAGCTCGCGCTCCAGCGCACTGATCTGGCGGCTCACCGCGGATTGGCTGAGGCCGATATCGTCGCCGGCACGGGTGAAGCTGCCGGCCTCCGCGACGTTGAGGAAGATCCGGATCTTGTCCCAATCCACGGCGAGACTCCCTGACGCACCCTGACGACGCCGAGACCCGCAAGCCCCGTCGCGGCCGCCCGCGCCGTCGATCGATGCGGGCCTTCACCGGACCCGCGGCATCGCCCCGGCCCCGTCCGCGAACGAACGAGCCCTGCCCCGTCGTGACGCCTGCCACTCATGCGTCCTGGGCATGGTCGCGCGCAAGGCGCGTCACAAAGAAAATGTTGACAGAACGTCGAAGCGGGCTCGAACCCCGCAATCGTCCTCCGCCCGAACGTGGATCCGGGCGGGCGACGGGCCCCGGATCACTCCGCGGCCGCCTGCCGCGGGCTCTCGCCGATGTCCAGGTTGGCGAGGTACTTCTCCGCTTCCAGCGCGGCCATGCAGCCCATGCCGGCCGCGGTGATCGCCTGGCGATAGACGTCGTCGGTGACGTCGCCGGCCGCGAACACGCCGGGGATCTCGGTCTCGGCGGTGCCGGGGCGCACGCTGAGATAGCCGCCGTGGCGCATCGAGAGCTGGCC
>CAZZZJ010000307.1:0-4697 GCA_964658355.1 Beijerinckiaceae bacterium | reverse complement strand
TGAAGGCCGGGAACGGGATGTTCATCGCGTAGTTCGGCGCGAGCACGTTCAGGTCCGGTGCGTCCGGAAACGGCGTCCCGCTGGTGCGCGTGCTGACGGTGCGGTGGTCGACGCCGAGCAAGGCCGTGTGGGCGATCGGGCCGGTATCGAGCTCGGCCACGACGTTCGAGTCCATCGTGTAGGCTTCGGCCGCGACGACGTTGCCGATGACCGCGCGCGGCAGCAGCGGGCCGGTGGCGAACGGGCCGTTACGGGGGTTGAAGGCGCTGTAGACGCTGCGGTAGTCGCCCTGCGTGCGCAGGTAGCGCCCGGCGGAGTGGAAGCGCAGGTTCTCGTTGAAGCGGTGATCGAACAGGTACTCGATCGAGGCCTGGGTGCGGTCCGAGCGTTCGACGGTGCGGTCGCCGTCGTAGAAGTTGACCGGCAGGCGGCCGATCACGCCGTTGCCGAAGTCGCGCGGGAACACCGTGCCGACGGCAGGAAAACCGCCGTAGAACCCCGAGTACGGGTCGCGCTGGTAGTTGCCGATGATCGACAGCTGGGTGTCCGTCGAGGGGCGCCACGTCACGCTCGGGTTGACCAGCGCGCGTTCGACCCGCGTGGTATTCACCGGGCCGTCTCCGTTCCAGCCGGAGGCGACGAGGCGATAGGCAAACTGGTCGGCGAGCCACGGTGCCTCGGAGGCGATCGGGCCGCCGACGTCGATGCCGCCGCGCACCTCGTTGAAGCCGCCGCCCTGCACGAAGACCTCGCCGTGCCGGACGAATTGCGGGACCTTCGACACGAGGTTGACGATGCCGCCCGGCCCCGACTGGCCATAGAGCACGGAGGCCGGCCCCTTGATCACATCGACCCGCTCCAGGCGGTACGGGTCGATCGTGGCGTTGGCGTCGCGCCCGCCGATGAGCGCCATCCCGTCGAGGAAGATCGGCGCGCTGAAGCCGCGGATCAGGAACTGCTCGAGCCGGGTCGAGCCCGCCGCGCCGCGCTGCTCGGTGGTGACGCCGGGCGTGTAGCGCAGGGCCTGGTTGATGGTCAGCGCATTCTGGTCCTCGATCTGCTTGCGCCCGATCACCGAGATCGACTGCGCCGTCTCGAGGATCGGCGTGTCGGTCTTGGTGGCGACCGTGCTGCGGCTGGCAACGTAACCGGGGACCGCGCCCGAAGCGCCGCCCGGCCCGTAGAGCGTTGCGCCAAGGCCGCGGCCGGCGCCTTCGCCGGTGACGCTCAGTTCGCTCAGCTCGACCTCGGTCGCCGGCGCAACCTGCGCCCAGGCCGCTCCGCTCCACGCTGCGGCGCATGTGGTCGCAAGAAGAGCGACGAGCAGAGAGCTGCCGAACGGACGAGCGGAGGCACGCCCTCCCGGACAGGGGCAGTAATGAACCATTGTGCCGATCCTCGACGCGATACGAAACAGCGGAGATCCGCCGCCTGCACTTGCGCATCACGACGGCGTGATCGGTTTATCCAGAACTCAACCCAGGATACAAACTGTATCTTATGGAAACATTCCAGAGTAGTATCAAACAATTCCAAGGTGGATGAAGGCGGTGGCGTGTTCGTTGCGGCCTCCGCACAGGCGCAGCACGCTCGGTCGAGCCGATTCCCGCAGCCCCTGTCGCGCGGCGACCATCACGCGAACCGAACACGCGGACGGATCCCGTGGCCGGGCGGTCGTGACCGATCGGTGACACCCGACGATCGGGCTGGCCTGGGAACTTGGCAGCATGCCGCGGCCACCGACGGCGTGCCCTGAACGGTGATCGGGCTGGGTCAGGCCGCGGCAATCACCGAAATCGTCTCGCCCCACGCGCCCAGCGTCTCGGTGTGCTCGCGCGACAGGATTTCCGGTCCGGCCTCGGAGGATGTGAGCGGATCGGCGCGGTCCGCCCCGAAGGCAGCGAGCGCCGCGCGGGTCTCGGGATCGATGAACGCGCGATCGAACGCCGCGCGGTCGAGGCAAACGAATCGTCCCGCCTCAAAGCGAGCGTAGACCCGACCGGATCCAGACTCCGCGAAGCGGACCATGCGCAAGCGCCGGGCGCATTGGCGCAGGAACCCGGTGTTGCGCTCCGGCGCGAGGGCGCCGGCGTCGGGATAGACTTCGGCCGGCGAGAGCGCGTCGATGTTGATCTTGGTGTAGCGCGCAATGTCGATCAGCCGGCGGGCGTCGAGCACGGTGAGAACTCCGTTCTCGCCGAACGCCACCGTCCGGGGGCTCTCGCCCAAGGGAACGCTGTTGTCCAGGAATTCGTAATGGACCTGCTTGCCAGGCTTTGCGGCCCAGGCACCGGACACCAGCGTGAAGAAGAGCTCCGGCATGCCGGTGAACGCCTCGACGTTGTGGGCGAGCAGGTCGTCCACCGCCTTGTAGCGGCCGAAGATTCGCCCGCGGATCCAGGCGCGCTCGACGGTCGCGTCGGGCGGCGTGATCATGAACAGCATGAAGACGCGGTGGCCGAAGCGGGTCAGCAGCTGGCTGCCGTCCTGCGTGCGCGAATCGGCGTTGAAGCTGTCGAACCGGAAGCGGTCGATCAGCAGGTGGGACATCCGGCCCTCGCGGCCTTTCCGCGCCATGTAGCGATCGAGCTTGCGATCGACGATCTCGACCTCGTGCCCGGTAAGCGTGCCGGCATAGCCGATGGCGTCACCGATCGAGTCGTAGTCGAGCAGGAACTTGCGCCAGATGTCGGGCGTGATCACCGCGAAGTCGGACCAGGATTCGCCGAGCCGCCGGGCCAGCGCGCGCTGCAGCGGGCGCATGGTGCTCTTGCCGGAGGCGGAGGCACCCTTGACGTTCATCACGATCGGCTCGGCCTGGGCGCGGACCGGAACGTAGCCTTCCGTGGCGATGGCCTGCGCGAACCACGGCTCGATCAGGCGGCCGATCCGGCGGCTGCCCTCGTCGTTGGCGACCAGCGTCGTCGCGAGGTTCGCCAGCAGGTCCCGGTCGCCGACGAGCTTGCCGCGATGCCGGACGATTCCCGAGACGACCCTATGGAGTGCGCCGCTCGCAGCGAGTTCCAGCAGATCGTCGCCGGTCCCGGCGCGGGCGCACCAGGCGGCGCAGTGGCCGAGCACGCGCTCCTCGAGCGATCGCACGTCGCCGACGGCCGGGACGGGTTTCGGCGCGAGTCGAAGGACGTGGCGCCAGGTGCGCGGTGCGGCCGGCGGTGACGCGGGCGGCGCGAACGCGGCGTTCAGCTCTGCGACGATCCGTGCGCGGGCCTCGTCCCGGACGTCTCCGAGCAGCCTCGCGATCTCATCCGCATGCGGCGCGATCGCCTTCGCGAGGATGCGGGCGACGATCGCGCGAAAATTTACTCCGAGATCGCCGTAGGTCTCCCCGACGGGGACCGACAGGTCGGCCATCACCCGGATCAGTACCTCGTGCACGACGAGGCGCTCTGGGCGGAAGGCGACGATCTCCGGCATCGGCAGGCCGGAGAAGGCGGCGAGTTCCACCGCCTCCGCAAGCGGCGTGGCGACGTTCTCGGGGCGATACAGGGTGGTCAGCGGCAGGAAACGGCGCGGCAGCGTCGATTCGATGCCGGGGTTCCAGGGGCCGCGGCCGGAAATGCCGTCGTCCGGCAGGGCATAGCCGGCCGTCGCCGCCGAAGCGCTCACCGCCCCGTCGCCGTCCTCCGGCTCAGGCCGCCTCGGCCGGCGCCCGAAACAGGCTGGCGCAACCGGAGCCGCGGTGCATGCTCAGGATCGAGGCGCGATCGATCTCGGGATGGGCCGCGAGCACGTGGCGGACGCAGTCGACCACCTTCTCGTATTGGGCCGCCTCGTAGTTCCGCTCCAGCGGACTGACGGCGATGTAGGTCTCGACCACCAGGACGCGCTCGGCACGCTCCTGCGTGACTTCGACGGCGATCCAGGACGACTTGATCAGGCGGGAACTCGAAAGCATGGGCGTACCTCCGTCGGTCTTCGCTCGTTGTCGAGCGTCGTTTGACCGTGAGGATGAACCCGTATCCCGCCGCTGCCAAGTGGCTGGGCGGATGAACCCAGAGGATCTCATCCGAACGCCCGCAGGAAAGACTGCGGCTCAGTCGAAATCGCCGACCGCCGAGATGATCTGGTCGAAGGCCGCGCCGTCGCCGAGCCACGCGATCAGAGACATCAGAAGGCCGACGCAGACGATATACAAGATCGCGAACAGATCCCGGTTGCCTAAGCGCGACCAAAGCACCAGCCAGGCGAACGGGATCGATTGGACGACCAATGCGGCGGGGACGGTCATCGTGCAGCTTCCTGAGACGGGCAACCATGCGCCGCGTCTCGCGAGTTTCGCAAGACAAATATCCGTCAACGAAATCTGCCATACGCCAAATCTTCAAGCGACCCGGGCTGCCGATGCATAGTATTCATTGCCGCGCCTAACGTTCGGGCTTCCCGCGGCCCGGCGCGGCGGGTCCAGGCCTACGCGTCCGGGCTTCGTGATATGGCATATTGCATGCCATCGTCGGTTCGTTCATCCTACCGGCAACGGTCGAAAAGACCGACGTCGACAAGGTTATTGGGATGGAACGTCGCAACGCTCCGATGGAGCGCCATAGGCAGCGTGGCTCGGCGCCGCATCGTCAAACCCGGATCGCGGCGAGTTCGGAACGCGCGCCCCGATGCCGCCACGATGGAAATCGATCGGTGCCCGCAGCAGCGAGCGGCACGGCTTTCCCCGCACTGGCCCT
>CAZZZJ010000306.1:0-4712 GCA_964658355.1 Beijerinckiaceae bacterium | reverse complement strand
GTGTCGATCACGATCTGCGTCCGGCTGATCACCTCGAGCTTGCGCAGGATCTCGGAGACGTGGGCCTTCACGGTCGAATCGCCGACTTGGAGCTCGTGGGCGATCTGCTTGTTGAGCTTGCCCTGCCGGATCATCAGCAGCACCCGCACCTGCTGCGGGGTCAGCCGAGCCATGCGCTCGGCCAGGGGCGACTTCTTCGCCGCCCCGCGCAGGGGCGGGCCCGTCTCGGTGAGGCCGGCCGGGATCGAGAGCGCGCCGGAGAGCACGTCGGCGATCGCCCGCGTCAGCGTCGCCTTGTCGACCGCCTTCGGCACGAAGCCGGCCGCGCCGTGGTGCAGCGCCTCGCGCATGATCCGCGGATCCTCGTGGCCCGAGACCACCAGGATCGGCACGCGGGGGAAGCGGGCGCGGATGGTGACGAGGCCGTCGAAGCCGGAGACGCCCTGCATCGAGAGGTCGAGGAGCGTCAATTCGATGCCGCGATGGGCGCTCAGCACGGCGCAGGCCGCCGCGATCCCGTCGGCTTCGTGCAGGACCGCCTCCGGATAGGACAGACCGATCGTGCTGGCGAGCGCCTCGCGGAACAGCGGATGGTCGTCGACGATCAGGAGTTGCATGGCGTTCCTGCCCGGCTGCGGGCCTCGCGGCCGGTCCGCCGCACTCATCCCTTGCATCGACACGCGGATCCCCGCCGCCTTCGCGAGACGTCTCCGTGAACGGTCCCGCCCGCGATCGGTCCCGCCGACGAGGCGTCGCACATCCGCTGCGGCCCGCCAAGCCTCGGCCGATCCCGCGGCATCGGGATCGCGCGGCGCCGCGTCGCGCCGCCAGCCACCGATCGGGCTTCGAAGCGCGATCGGCAGCGGCACCGCATCGTAACCAGGAAGGACCATGGCCCGTCGAAGCGAATGAAGGACGGAATTCAATCTTGGTGAAAACGCTTGCGATCGATGGGGTATTACTATCGTTTCTCTACCGTTTTGGAGTGAAATACAATCTGAAAGGGCGTTGGGAATCAATTTTCAAAAAAAGCAGGACCTATGCCTTCGGTTGTCGCACGGAAATTTTCCGCCGAAAGACGTCCAAAAACCTGTCGAGCTCTGGATTTTTCCATGAAATTCTGTATTCGTGAATCGCAAATATTCACATGATTCTCGACGGCGCGATCCAGGGTGGCAGCGGCTATGGTGGATGGCACACGCAGGACGATCCTCGGCGGCATGGCCGTGGCGGTCGGCACCCTGTCGGCGCGCGCGGCACACGCCGTCGAAGCCGACGGTTTCGCGGCCGGCTACGACGTGGCGCCGGCCGCGAGGTTCGCGGTCACCCTTCCGCGCCGCGAGGGCAACGCGGTCGTCTTTACGGCCTCCCTCGACAAGGGCGCGCTCAAGGCGACATCGGGGGGCTGGGCGCGGGACGTGACCGCGCGCACCCTGCCGATCGCGACGGACATCGCCGGCGCGCATCTCTACCTCAACGCCGGCGGCGTCCGGGAAATGCATTGGCACACCTCGGACGAATGGGCCTACATCCTCGCCGGGCACTGCCAGGTGACGGTGGTCGATCCGCAGGGCGAGATGGAGGTGGCCAATTACGGGCCGGGCGACCTCTGGTACTTCCCCAAGGGCCATAGCCACGCGATCCAGACGCTGGGCACCGAACCCTGCCACGCGATCCTCGCCTTCGACGACGGGCTCTACGGGGAGCACGGCACCTTCGGCCTCAGCGATTGGGCGAGCCGACTCGATCCGTCGATGATGGCGCAGGTCTTCGGCATGCCGAAGGAATCGATCGCCGGGATCCCGCCGGGCGAGGTCTACATCCGTCAGGGGGCGGTGATGCCCTTGGACGGCGCGCAGGCCCGTGCCACCCACGTTCTGAGCCCCGCCCGAACGCACCGCTACCCGATGCTCGCGCACGCGCCGCAGACGACCTCCGAGGGCGGATCGCTCGCCGTCGCCTCGGCGGCGGAGTATCCGATGTCGTCCGGCATGACCGGCACGCTGCTGACGCTGCAGCCGGGCGCGCTCCACGAGCCGCATTGGCACCCGAATGCCAGCGAGTGGCACTACGTCTCCCGCGGGCGGACGCGGGTCACGCTGTTCGCACCGGACAAGCGCCTGTCCGTGGCGGAACTCGCCGCCGGAGACTGCGCGTACCTCCCCCGCGGCTGCGGCCACACGGTCCAGAACATCGGTTCGGAGGTGTGCGAAGTGATCGGCGTGCTGGATAGCGGATCGTACCAGGAGACCTCGCTGTCGGACTGGGTGCAGCGCGTGCCGGCGCATCTCCTGGCCAACAACCTCGGCCTGCCCGACGAAGCGTTCGCCAAGCTCGATCGCAAGAAATCGGCGATCATCGCCGCCGGGTGAGCCGATCGCCGCGGAATCGACGCTGATCGCGCGGCGCGACGGGGCAGGCCACCGCGGTTTGCGGATCGGCTTGGCCGAAGCACGCGCGTTCTGCGCGCTCTACACCCCGTTGCAGGTTTCGGTTGCTCGCCACATACTCGCGCGCGAAAACGCCATCCGGGGTTCAACCCGGGGGCCGATGACGATCGGGAGCGGGACGTGGCACAGGGAACGCAGATGCGCACGCATCTGTGCGGCATCAGGACGGCCTGGACGGAGCGCGGCTCCGCTTTGGAGGCCGTGGCCGAGATCGCGCGCGCGGTCGGTGCCGACGTGGGGCAGCTCCTGGTGTTCTTCTCGCCCGATTACGACCCCGACATCCTGAGCCGGCGGCTGGCCGAGGCGTTCCCGCAGGCCAGCATCGCCGGCTGCACCATGTCGGGCGGGATCGCGCCGGCCGGCGGGCTGGATCGCGGGCTGGTGGTGATCGCCTTCCCGGCAAAGGGATTCCGCATCGTCTCGACGGTACTCGACGCGATCGACCATCTCGACGTCGAGCGTACGGCCGGCTCGGTGCGGGCCCTGCGCCGGAGGCTCGAGCCGCAGGGGCCCGACCACACCCAGCCGACCCGGTGCTTCGCGCTCTCGCTCATCGACGGGCTCGCCAATGCCGAGGAGACCGTGGTCTCGGCCATCGCCTGGGCGCTCGAGGGCATCCCGCTGGTCGGCGGCTCGGCCGGCGACGGCCTGACCTTCCGCGACGCGGTGCTGCTGCATGGCGGGGCGATCCACCGCAACGCCGCCGTTCTGCTGCTCGTGGAGAGCGACTTCCCGGTACAGATCTTCAAGAGCGACAACTTCGAGCCGACCGACGTGAAGTTCGTGGTGACCGCGTCCGACGGCGAGGCGCGCACCGTCTACGAGCTGAACGCCGAGCCCGCCGCGCGCGAATACGCCATGGCGGTCGGGCTCGATCCCGAGCGCCTCACCCCGATGAGCTTTGCCGCCTACCCGCTCGCGGTGAAGGTCGGCGGCGAGTATTTCTGCCGCTCGATCCGGCGCCTCAACGCCGACGGCTCGTTGAGCTTCTTCTGCGCCATCGACGAGGGCGTGGTGCTGACGCTGGCCGAACCGCGCGACATCGTCGCCTCGACCAGGGCCGAGCTCGCCCGCCTCGACGCGGCGCTCGGCGGCGTCGACCTGATCATCGGCTTCGAATGCGTGCTGCGCCGCCTCGACGCCGAGAGCCGGCAGGTGCGCCAGGGCATCGCCGACCTCTACCGCCGCTACAACGTCGTCGGCTTCGAGACCTACGGCGAGCAATACCGGGCGATGCACCTCAACCAGACGCTGACCGGCATCGCCATCGGCAAGATGCCTACGACGCTGCCTTCGACGCTGACTTCGACCCTTCCGGCGGAGACGCCGGTGGTGACCTCGTGAACCTGCACGCGCCGGGGCTGGAGGGCGAGGAGTCTCTGCGCCGTCGCATCGCCAAGCTGGAGCGGATCAACGCCGCGCTGATGGCGCATGTGGAGCGCAGCACCGACCAGCGCGGCGGCGCCTACTCGCTGTTCCAGACCGCGATCACCCTGGAGGGCCGCGTCCGCACCCGCACCGAGGAGCTGACCGGGCTGATGCACCGCCTGGAGCGCTCGAACGAGGCGCTGGTGGCGGCGAAAGAGGAGGCGGAGAACGCCAACCGCTCCAAGACCCGGTTCCTGGCCGCCGCCAGCCACGACCTGCTGCAGCCGCTGAACGCCGCCCGCCTCTCGATCTCGGCGCTCGCCGACCTGCCGCTCGGGCCCGAGGCGAGCCTGATCGGCGCCCGGGTCGAGCGCGGGCTGCAGACCATCGAGGACCTGATCAAGACCCTGCTCGACATCTCCAAGCTCGATGCCGGCATCGTCCACCCGCAGGTGAAGCCCGTGTCGCTGCCCGATCTGCTGGCCGGGCTGGCGGCGAGCTTCGAGCCGTTCGCCGAGCGCAAGGGCCTGCGCCTGCTGGTGCGGAGCCCGGAGCTGGCGGTGGCGAGCGACGGGGTGCTGCTGCAGCGCATCCTGCAGAACCTGCTCTCCAACGCGATCCGCCACACCTCGGCCGGCGGCATCGCGCTCGTCGTCCGCCGCCGCGACGGCGCCGTGCGGATCGACGTGATGGATTCCGGCTGCGGCATTCCCCCGGACGAGCACGCCCTGGTGTTCGACGAGTTCTACCGCGGCAGCGGCGACGGATCCGGCCCCGGGGGGACGGCGCGCGTCTCCGAGGCCGACGGGCCCGGCCTCGGCCTCGGCCTGTCGATCGTCCGCCGCCTGGCGCTGGCCCTCGACCACCCGCTGGCGCTGGCCTCCCGCCCCGGCC
>CAZZZJ010000305.1:1018-4718 GCA_964658355.1 Beijerinckiaceae bacterium | reverse complement strand
TGGCGCGCCCGAAAGGATTCGAACCTCTGACCCCCAGATTCGTAGTCTGGTGCTCTATCCAGCTGAGCTACGGGCGCCCTGCGGACCGGTCGGCGGTGGATGCCTGTTCCGGTCGCGAGGGGGTGTCTAGAGGCTCGTTTCGTGCTTGGCAAGTGGGTATGGGGCCGAATGCCCATAGGGTTGGCATCGCGTGACGATCGGCACGGCGCTTCCAGCTTTGCCGACAATCCGCGCCGTGCACCCGGGGCAGCGGGCGTCGAGGCGCGCGCCGTGCACCCTCCCAGCGCCATGCAGGCGATAGCCAGGCCGTCCGCGAGGATGCCGGTCGGCGCGGTCATCATCACCGAGGCCAACTTCGTCAGAGGGCGGCTGGTGCTCGGGTCGAAGATGTGGTGGTCGGTATGGTCTGACGAGAAGCTGATGTTGTAGACGCCTCGCGTGGCGGCAAACCTCTTGAAACGGCCATTGCCGCGGCGACCGCTTCCGGTCGGCGCGTATCGGCGATGCCGAGGGGCCCGGAGATGCCGCTCGAGGCAGGTCGTCGCCACCGGACCGGCTTCGCAGAGCAACGTCGGGACGAGCGTGGCCGCGACCAGGGCCGCGGCACGCCGTATCCCCGGCTCTGGCGCTGCATGCGAAGCCGCATGCCACGCGCGTTCGGCTCCTGACGTTGGTCGAGTGGGGACGATAAGAAAGAAGCGGCGCGCGCCGATTTTGGATCGAGGGGTGAGGACGCGCGCGTGGCCCGATCACTTCATGCAGGCATCCTCCGCCATTACATGGGCGTCGGGCTTGGGCTCGTGTTCCTCGATACGCTTACGGCCGACCGCGCGATCGGCCCGCACCCGCAGAAACGTATAGATGTCGGGCATGAAGCACATAACGTTCTTATTGTCGGCGAAGGCCGGCATCACGAGCTGCTTCGAGGCGTTCACATCGTGTTTGCCGCCAACGATGATACCCGCAAACTGTGCGTAATCCATCGTCTTCAACGCTTCAACGAGCGACAGCGCGTAGGTCGGACCGACGCCATCCAAACAGTGGCAGACGAGGCACGCGGAGTTAGACCGCAGGGACCCGGACATCGTGTGCCAATCGACCGTCTTGCCGTCCTGGCCAACGTGATAGGTCGGGTTGCCGTCCTTGTCAGTACATTGTCCATCCTTCGCCGTCGCCTGCTGCGTCGAGCCTTTGCTCGTGAGATCCGGCGTCGATGTGGGGCTGTTCGGGTTCGCGGCGCGTGCGGTCGCTGTCACAAACAAGGCGGCGACAAACAGGATCGGAAAGACGTGTTTCCTTGGCTGCTCCAGACCGGCCGTACGGGGGACGTTCGGCAACGGTGCAGGCCGTTCTTTATTGCGGCTCCGCCGTGTCCCGCGGCGCCCGCGGGCTCGTATCGAACCGCAATGGGTTTTAGCGATTGCGCTTGCTACTCCGTCCTCCAAACACGGGAGAACATTCGGCATGCGGACACGATTTGCGGCGGCCGGCGATGCAATGACCGCTCTCGGACTTTCACGGTCGAACAACGGCGCGCTCGCCCGCTCGACGCGGTCACTGAGTCAGGGGATCTGCCTGTGGCGCGCGACGGCGACAACGCGCCGTTCTCGGCCGAGGTGGACGGCAAGCCGCGCGGCATCGACATCGACATCGCGCACGGCTTCACCGTTGCGGCCGTCGAAGACCTGCATCGCGCGAAGACTTCGCGCGCAACCTATTTACGATCCGTGCCCCGTGGTATCCGACGGCGACTTCGGGACACTGCAGGGTGGGCCTGCATGCCTCGGAGAGGATATCGCGGCGCCAGCCGCGGGGCGTACGATATCCTGCGGGTGACGGCGGAAAGGCCTGACGGATCGAATGATGATGGCTGCCGACGAGGACGGCGCGCTCGCCGGCTGGCGATTCAGCGTGGCGCCCATGATGGACTGGACCGATCGCCATTGTCGGGCGTTCCACCGCGTCCTGTCGGCGCGCGCGCGCCTCTACACGGAGATGGTCACCACCGGCGCAGTCATTCACGGTCCCCGCGAGCGCCTGCTCGGGTTCTCAGCCGTCGAGCATCCGGTGGCGGTTCAATTCGGCGGATCCGAGCCGACCGAACTCGCAGAGGCCGCGCGGATCGCGGAGGGCTACGGCTACGACGAGATCAACCTCAATGTCGGCTGCCCGTCGGACCGGGTGCAGAACGGGCGCTTCGGCGCCTGCCTGATGCTCGAGCCGGACCATGTCGGCGCCTGCGTCGCGGCGATGAAGGCGGCGGTGCGTGTGCCCGTGACGGTCAAGTGCCGGATCGGCGTCGACGAGCAGGATCCGGAAGCCGCGCTGGACGCTCTCGCGAAGGCGGCGGCCTCAGCCGGCGTCGATGGTCTGATCGTGCATGCGCGAAAGGCTTGGCTGAAGGGCCTGTCGCCCAAGGAGAACCGCGACGTGCCGCCCCTCGACTACGACCGGGTGGTCCGCCTCAAGCGGGCGCGTCCCGACCTGCCGATCGCGGTCAACGGCGGCATCGCCGGCGTGGCGCAGGCCAAGGCGCACCTGTCGTCGCTCGACGGCGTGATGATCGGGCGCGCGGCCTACGGCGAACCGGCCGGGCTGATCGCGGTCGATCCGGAGCTGTTCGGCACGCCGGCGCCGGTCGCGGACGCGTTCGAGGCGGTCGAGGCCTATGAGCCCTACGTCGCGGCAGTGCTGGCCCAGGGCGAGCGGCTCCACGCCGTCACCCGCCACATGCTCGGCCTGTTCAACGGCAGGCCGGGCGCGCGGGCGTTCCGGCGGCATCTCTCGACGGCGGGCGTCGAAGCCCACGCCGACCTCGCCACCCTGCGCGCGGCGACGGCGATGGTCTCGCGGGAGATGCATGAGCGCAATGCCGCCTGAGCGGCGGCTCACCGCCCGCGCAGGATCAGCCGATCGCCGCGGACCTCGTATCCGGCGAGCCGGCTCAGAAAGCTCTGCCCGAGCAGGTTGCCGTCGAGGGCGCCGGGCTTGGCGATCAGCGCCGCGATCCGCCGTTCGGTGATCGGCCCGATGCCGAGCGAGTCGAGCATGGCCGGCGCGGCGTAGGCGATGCCGTTCGCGGTGGAGACGCGGGTGGTGAATTCGCCGGCGGCCGGGCGGAGGCCGAGGTCGTCGGCGTTCTCCGCGGTCAGGATCACCGCGCTGGCGCCGGTATCGAAAGCAAAGCTCTGGCTTCGCCCGTTGACCAGCGCGTCGATGCCGAATCCGCCATCCGAGCGACGGATGATCGACACCGTGCCGCCGGGGCCGATCGCGGGCGAGCCAGGGCGCAACTCGCCGATCACCCGGGCGCCGATTTCCTGGAACGCGTCGCGATAGGCGTAGCCGACGATGCAGGCGAACCCGAGACCGGCCCAGAGTAGCAGCGCCTGAAGATTCTTGCCGGGGGCGCCGACAAATTGCCGCCAAAAGCCACCGACCACCAGCGCGAGGATACCGGCGCCCC
Organism: Beijerinckiaceae bacterium; assembly: GCA_964658355.1. Lineage (GTDB taxonomy): Bacteria > Pseudomonadota > Alphaproteobacteria > Rhizobiales > Beijerinckiaceae > Methylobacterium. The sequence goes on along the minus strand of CAZZZJ010000305.1, from coordinate 1,252 downwards.
AGGCGAGGCCGGCGAGCTGGTCCGGCTCGATCGCCCCGCCGATCCGGCCGCCGCCATCCGTCCCCACGAGGAGAGCCACCACCAATCCGATCGCGATCAGCGTCAGGATCGTCATGCCGGCGTGGCGGCGGTCGGGAGCCCGGCCGCCCGCAGCCGGGCCGGAAGCCCGGCCATGATCGCGAGGCGCCGCGGCTCGGGCAGCGACCCCCAGAGCCCGATCTCGTCGCGGGTGCG
>CAZZZJ010000305.1:0-991 GCA_964658355.1 Beijerinckiaceae bacterium | reverse complement strand
CCCCCGACGCAGAGGCCGCTCGGGCCGTCGAGGACGCAGACCTTGGTGCAGGGACTGGACGGCTTCTTCGTGGGCACACTCATCGCAACGTCCATGCCCGGTCCGGGGCATTCCGATCAAGCTCAGACCACCGTGAGCAGGGCGAGCAGGGCCGCAATCTCGGCGAACTGCTGGCAAGCGCCGATCACGTCGCCGGTCTGCCCGCCGATCTTGGCCACCGCGATCCGCGTCAGGCCGAGGGCCGCGAGGCAAGCCAGGACGACCATCGCGAAGATCCCGCCAAACGGCAGCCCGAGTGGGCGGGCGAGCAGCGCCAGGGCGAGCCCGATGCCGATCGCGGTGCCCGTCGCAGCCCGGCTCGGCCGACCGACCGAGGCGGAAAGCCCGCCCGGCCGAGCAGGGGGGAGGAGAACCATCGGCGCAAGCGACGCGACCCGCGAGAGGATTGCGGCGAGCACCATCGCGGTGGCTGCAGCGACACCGGTGCGATCGAGGAGCGTCGCGAGTGCGCCAATCCGCAGCGACAGCGACAGCATCAACGCGACGCCGCCATAGGCACCGATGCGGCTGTCCTTCATGATCTCCAGCCTGCGCTCCCGCGTCGTGCCGCCGCCGAACCCATCGGCCACGTCGGCGAGGCCATCCTCGTGCAGGGCGCCGGTGATCATCACGCCGACGGCGACGGCCAACGTGGCCGCGACGAACGGTCCGAGATCGATCCACCACCCGGCGAGCAGCACCAGCGCCGACGGCAGCGCGAGGATCAGGCCGGCGACCGGCAGCATTCGCGGGATCGTCCGGAAATCCGGTACCGCGTGCAGGTCGGCTTCGCCGGGGAGAGGCGGCAGCTTCAGGCGCGAGTAGAAGCGCAGGCATGCCGCCAGATCGATCAAGAGGTCGCGGCCCGGCCAGTCGGCCTCGCCGCGGAACGGTTCTCCCACCATCTCTCAGCCTTCACCAGCAGCCCCGGCATCACTATAGCTCGCGGGAA